>DASWNB010000511.1:0-5828 GCA_036399455.1 Flavisolibacter sp.
ATGAGAAAGATCACGATAACAATCTGCCTGATACTTGCAGGCTTCCTGCTGAAAGCCCAGACAACGGTCTCCGGCACGGCAAAGGACCAGAAAGGCCGCCCCCTCGTTGGGGTAAGTGTATCCATCAAGGATAGCTACGACGGCGCCACCTCCGATTCTACCGGCAAATTTTCCTTCACCACCACCGATAAGGGCGAGCAGCTCATCACGGCCTCCGCTATCGGCTACAAGCCTTTCGAGCAGAAGGTGACCCTCTCGGGCGGCAGCCAGGAAGTGCAGGTGGTGCTGAAAGAAGAAATAAACGAAATGAGCGCCGTAGTTATCACCGCCGGCTCCTTTGAAGCCAGCGACCGCAAAAGAACCACCGTCCTCAACTCCATAGACATAGTAACCACCGCCAGCGCCAATGCCGACATTACCGGCGCCCTCAAAACCCTTCCCGGCGCACAGCAGGTTGGGGAGAGCGAAGGCCTTTTTGTACGCGGCGGCACTGCCAGCGAAACCAAGTTCTTTATCGACGGAACGCTGGTGAACAAATTCTTTTACAGCAGCATACCCAACGTGGCCACCCGCGGCCGCTTTAATCCCTTTATCTTCAAGGGAACCGTGTTCAGCGCCGGCGGCTACTCGGCCCTTTACGGACAGGCGCTTTCCTCCGCCGTCATCCTCGAATCCATCGACCTGCCCGACCAAAGCTCCGCCAACCTGGGTGTGACCGTGATCGGCGGCAGCGGCGGCTTCCAGCAACTGGCAAAGAACAAGAAATCTTCCTGGGGCCTCAACTATTCCTACACCCACCTGGGACTGGCCTTTGCGCTGATAAAGCAGAACCAGGACTTTTTCAAGACGCCTGCCTATCACAACATAGACGCCAACTACCGCATCAAGACCGCTAAGGGAGGCATGGTGAAATACTATGGCTATATGAGCGCCAACAAGCTTGGGTTCACGGAGCCCAGCATCGACAGCCCCGGCCATTTCGACCGCTTTTACCTGCAGAACCTGAACCACTACCACAATGTGTCCTGGAGGGAAAACCTGGGTAACCGCTGGAAGATGAACCTCGGCTTCTCCTACGCCAACAACCGCGACGAGATAGAAGGCAGCCTGCAGGATGCCGGCGGCAAGGAAGTGAGCCTGCCCAACCTGGAGTTTAAAAAATTCGGGCTGGATGCAAGGGGCACGTTTGCCAACGCCAAGCTGGTGATGGAGAGAAGGCTGCAGGGACTGAGCGCCATCCGCTTTGGGGGAGAATACAATTACAGCAGGGAAAGACCCGAATACACTTTGTACAACGGACAGAAATTTCCCAGCGAAATAAATGAAAAGATCAGCTCCGCCTTTGCCGAGGCAGATGTGTACCTGACCAACAACGTGGCCGCCAAATTCGGTTCGAGACTGGAGCATTCCGCCATATTGGACAAGGTGAACATTGCGCCGAGGATTTCGCTGGCTTACAAGCTGGGCGATTACAGCCAGGCGTCGCTGGCTTACGGTATCTTCTACCAGACTCCTGAAAGCCGCTACCTGCCTTCAACCGCCGATCTCTCCTATGCAAAGGCAAGCCACTATATTGCGCAGTACCAGATGATGGGCAACGACCGCACCTTCCGCGCCGAAGCCTTCTACAAAAAATACGACAACCTGCTGAAGACCGGCTTGAGCAACGGGCAGGAAATGGCAGTGAACAACAAAGGCTTTGGCGATGCAAAAGGCATTGAATTCTTCTGGCGCGACCGCAGGACCATCAAGGGAGTTGACTACTGGGTATCGTACTCTTACCTGGATACGGAGCGTGACTTCCTGAACTACCCTTATGCCCTGCAGCCCAACTTTGCGGCAAAGCATACGGCTTCGCTGGTGGTGAAGAAATACGTGCAGAAGATCAACACGCAGTTCAACGGATCGTACAACTATGCCAGCAGCCGTCCTTACTATTTTATTAAGAGCAGTTCCAACGGCTCCGCCATCATGGACCAGGGACTGGCACCCGATTACCACAACGTAAGCTTCAGCCTCAACTACCTGCCCAGCCTGAAGAAACCGAACAACAAGAACTTCGTGGTGTATGTGCTGTCCGTAAGCAATGCTTTCGGCATCGACCAGCAGTTTGGATATAAGTATTCCTACAACGGCCTTAGAAAGGAAGCCATTCTTCCCCCTTCAAAGACCTTTGTGTTCATAGGCGCTTTCTTCTCCTTCGGAGTGGACAGGAGCCAGGAGATCATCAACAGCAATCTTTAATCAATCAATACATTTAAACCAACCGGTATGAACTATACGCAGACACCCCCCGACAAAGATCCCCGCATGTGGGACCTGGCCCAGAGAAGGGCTTCCTTTAAAAGGCACTTAGCCACTTACATTGTAATCAACATTTTCCTCTGGCTCATCTGGTACTTTACCGGGCGCAACGGGGATGGCAATAGCGGGTTTCCCTGGCCCGTTTGGCCAACGATGGGATGGGGAATAGGAATAGCCTTCCACTACATAGGAGCTTACGTTACGCCCCAAAGCAATTCCGCTGACCGTGAGTATGAAAAACTGATGCGCGAAAAAAACAAACAATAACTACAAACAATAACTAATAAAACACCTTCACATGAAAAAGATCATTATTGCCGCTTTCTTCTTCCTGCCCCTTCTTTCGCTTGCGCAGAACGAGAAGTACATGAAGACAATGGAAGAAAAAGTATCGCTTATGGATACCACCCGGAGCCCTGAAACCTTCCGCGACCTTGCCAATACTTTTGAGCGAATCGGCGCAGCCGAAAAAACACAGTGGCTGCCCTATTACTATGCTGCCCTTGCCAACGTAAACCTGGGCTACAGCATGATGAACATGAACGGCCAGTCCGCTCCCGATGCCGCCAGGATCGATCCGCTTGCCGACAAGGCCGAAGAGATGATCAACAAGGCCGAGGCGCTGAGCAAGGACAATTCCGAAATATACGTGGTCAAGAAAATGATTGCCTCGCTTCGCATGATGGTGGACCCGATGAGCCGCTTTATGAAGTACGGCCCCGTTGCCCAGGAAGCCCTTGAGACCGCCAAAAGGCTGAACGCCGACAACCCCAGGACCTTCCTGCTCGAAGGACAGGACAAGTTCTATACACCCGAGCAGTTCGGCGGCAGCAAGACCGAAGCAAAAAAACTGTTCGAAACCGCCATTATCAAGTTCGACGCTTTCAAACCCGAAAGCTCCATCCACCCACGCTGGGGCAAAAGAACAACGGAGTATTTTTTGAAGCAAGCGAATTAGGAGCGTGAATCGTGAATCGTCAATCGTCAATCGTGAAATAGTCCGAAGCCGTAAGTCATAAGTCGTAAGTTCGAAGCCGTAAGTCTTAAGGTTTAAGAAAAGATGAAGAAAGAGGAAGGCAGAAGTGTAAGAAAGAAAGAAAGGAAGAAAGCCACACCCGCAAGGGACTTCAGGCTTGCGACTTTGGGCTTACGACTATTCACGATTCACGATTGACGATTGACGATTCACGATTGCCGTCAATAAAAATTCAACAAAGGAATACCATGCAAGAAGAAAACTTCACCCCCCAACAAAGCCTGCAATTGATTCAGTCGATGATTTCAAAAGCAAAGGCGAACTTCAGTGAGAACCGCTTTTATTTTTTGCTGTGGGGCTGGGTGGCATTTTCCTGCATCATCGGCCAGTTTATTTTAAAGGTGCTGGTTCATTACCGGCACCATTATATTGTATGGCTGGCCACTATCGTAGCGGCTATCATTACCATGGTGCATGTCTATCGTTATGACCGTGCCATGCCCCGCACCTATGTGGGTGACAGCATGAACCACCTTTGGACAGGGATGGGCATCAGCTTTTTTGTGCTTACCGTTATCATTACGCAGTCGCAGGGAGGATGGAATTATTCTTACCCGTTCTTTATATTGATGTACGGGCTGGGCACATTTGTTTCAGGACGTATGTTGCAGTTCACCCCATTGGTCATCGGCGGCATCATCAACTGGTTCCTGGCCATCGTATGCGCCTTTGTGCAATTCGATTACCAGCTTCTGATTGCGGCGGCGGCCATATTGTGCAGCTACATCATTCCCGGGCACCTGATCAAACCAGAAAATAAATAGACATGAAGGAGCAAGATAATTTAACGGAACACCAAAGCCTTCAGATCATCGAGCAGATGATACGGTCTGCAAAAAGAGAGCAGAGGGACAACGGCATCGGCTGGATCATCTGGGGCTGGCTGCTGGTGGCAGCATCCGTTCTTACCTATTTCAACATCGAGGAGAGATGGTTCAATGCTTTTTTCTTCTGGAACCTTTTTGGGCTGGCCAGTATCGTAATGATCTTCTATGCCCTTGCACGGCAGTTCTTTTTCAAAAAAACGGTACGGGTGAAAACCTACACCGCCGACCTCTTTGAGAAGCTGAATATTGGCTTTTTTATTTTCCTGGTCTTTATCATTTTTGCCATCAACCGCGGCATTGGTCCGGTGCGCGGCTTCCCGCTGCTTATTGGTTTGTACGGTTTTTGGGTGCTGATCTACGGCACTGCCCTCAATTTCAGGCCCTCGGTCATCGGCGCCTACATCAGTTGGGCCATTGCTTATGCCAGCCTTTACGTGGACGATATCAGGTGGATCATGCTGCTGCACGCACTGGCGGTGCTTTGCGGCTACGTGATACCCGGACATATAGCCAACAGGGAATTCAAAAAGCTTAATCGCATTAACTGAAAGGAATAGTGTTTAAAGACCTCGATCCCATATTGCATTCACAGCTCCGCCTTGCGGTGATGTCGCTCCTCATCAGCGTGAAGGAGGCGGAGTTTACCTACCTCAGGGAGAAAACCGGCGCCACTGCCGGCAACCTCAGCGTACAGATCCAGAAGCTGAAGGACGCCGGCTATATAGAAGTGGTAAAGCAATTCAAAGACAACTATCCCCAAACCATTTGCAAGATCACACCCGCAGGAATTACCGCTTTTGAAAAGTACGTGGAGAACCTGAAGAGTTATTTGGGAACGTGAGGGGAGAAGTTTGAGGTTCTTTTGGTGCAGTCAGTCATTCCTGTACATACGCCGTTGCAGTAGAAATAATCAATATTCAACGCTCAATTCTCAATACTCATGGCCGTATCAAACAATAGGACGACTTGAAAATTGAATATTGAGCGTTGAATATTGATTATTTTCTCACACTACCAAGCGGCTTGCTTCAGTAAAGCCTCCTCTAACCTCTAACCTCAAACTTCAGACCTCAAACTTCAGACCTCAAACTGAAATTCTTCTTACTTTCATCCCAATGAGCATCCTAAATGCAGAGAACCTGGCGAAGCAGTTTGCGGAGGTGAGAGCCGTTGACGGGCTTTCGTTTTCGGTGGAGGAAGGAGAAGTGTATGGGTTCCTGGGGCAGAACGGCGCAGGCAAGTCCACCACCATACGCATGCTGCTTACGCTTATCAGGCCCACATCGGGAACCATCAGCATCTTCAACAAGCCGCTGAACACGCACCGCCTGGAAATCCTCCGGAACATAGGGGCCATCATCGAAAAACCAGATCTCTACAAATACCTAACGGCTTACCAGAACCTTTCGCTTTTTGCACGGCTGGGCGGGCTCAGGGCCTCGCGGGAACAATTGATGCGGCAACTGGAAAAACTAGGTTTGGCAGAAAGAGCGCACAGCAAGGTGCGGACCTTTTCGCAGGGCATGAAGCAAAGGCTGGGCATCGCCTGCGCACTCATTCATGATCCAAAGCTCATCATCCTCGACGAGCCTACCAACGGCCTCGATCCGCAGGGTATTGCCGACATGCGCAACCTCATTCTCCACCTGAGTAAAAACGAA
>DASWNB010000512.1:0-3589 GCA_036399455.1 Flavisolibacter sp.
CGCCATCGACCCGCCGAACATCAACGTGCGTACTTCTTACGGCGGCGCCAACCCGGACATCATCGAAACGCAGATCACCGAACCCCTGGAAAAAGCGGTTAACGGTATCGCCGGTATTAAGAACATTACCTCGTCGAGCAACGCGGGGTCGAGCAATATCAACGTGGAATTTGAGCTGGGCATAGACCTGGAAGCCGCCGCCAACGACGTGCGTGACAAGGTTTCGCAGGCCTCCCGTTCGCTGCCCGCCGACCTTGAAGCGCCGCCCGTGGTGTCCAAGGCCGACGCCTCATCGGACCCGATACTTTCGATGACGGTGCAGAGCAACACCCGCAACCAGTTGGAGATTTCCGAGTGGGCCAACAACGTGCTGGTGGAAAGGATACAGACCATCCAGGGCGTGAGCGCCATCCAGATATGGGGGGAAAAAAGGTACGCCATGCGCATCTGGTTCAACCCCGAAAAGCTCACCGCCTACGGCCTTACACCCAACGACGTGCAGCTTGCGCTGCTCCGCGAAAACGTGGAGCTGCCTTCGGGTAAAATATCCGGCAACGCCACGGAGCTGAACGTAAGGACTTTCGGACGCCTCAACACGGAACAGGAATTCAACAACATCACCATCCGCAACATCAACGGCACTGACATCCGCGTCCAGGACGTTGGCGAAGCGGTGCTAGGCCCTGAGAACGAGGAATCGCAGCTTCGCGAAAGCGGCATCCCCATGATCGCCCTGGCCATCATTCCCCAGCCGGGTTCCAACTACGTATCGATCTCCAACGAATTCTACAAGCGTTTCGAGCAGTTGAAAAAAGAAATGCCTCAGGATATTACGATGAACATTGCGCTGGACCAGACGAAGTTCATCAAGCGTTCGATACACGAAGTGCAGGAAACCCTGCTGATTTCCATCATACTCGTAGTACTCATTATTTACCTGTTCTTCCGCGACTGGCTCATTGCCATCCGCCCGCTGATCGACATTCCCGTGTCGCTCATAGGCGCTTTCTTCATTATGTATATATGCGGCTTTACCATCAACGTGCTGTCGCTGCTGGCCATCGTGCTGGCTACGGGCCTCGTGGTGGATGACGGTATTGTTGTCACGGAGAATATCTATAAAAAGATGGAACAGGGTATGGATAAATGGAGGGCGGCACGCGAAGGATCAAAGGAGATCTACTTTGCCGTCATTGCCACATCTATAACCCTGGCCGTCGTGTTCCTGCCCATCATGTTCCTGCAGGGATTTACGGGAAGGCTCTTCCGTGAATTCGGCATCGTGGTGGCCGGCGCCGTTCTCATCTCCGCTTTTGTATCGCTGACGCTGACGCCGGTGCTGAACGTAAAGATGAGCAAGAAGGACGTGCACAAGCATTCATGGTTCTACAACAAAACGGAGCCTTTCTTCCGCTGGATGGAAAACAGCTATAAAAATGCACTGACGCGTTTCATGAAGGTGCGCTGGATGGCCGTGGTGATCCTGTTTGCCTGCGCCGGTATCACTTACGTGCTCTTCAACTCGATCCCCTCCGAACTTGCGCCAATGGAAGACCGCAGCCAGTTCCGCCTCCAGGTGCAGGCTCCCGAAGGAACGGCTTACGACTACATGGACAAATACATCGACAAGCTGAGCACGTTCATGATGGATTCGGTGCCGGAAAAAGAAGTCGTTCTGTCCATGACGGCGCCGGGCTTTGCCGGCGGCGCTACCAACTCCGGCTTTGTTCGGGTAACCCTGGTAGACCCGAAAGACCGCGACCGTTCGCAGAAGGAGATCGTGGACATGGTGAACCGCAACCTTCCCCGCTTTAATGAAGGAAGGGCCTTTGCCATCGAAGAGCAGACCATTTCGGTGAACCGCCGCGGCGGCCAACCTGTTCAGTTCGTGATACAGAACAACGATTTCAATAAGCTGGTGCAGATCCTCCCCCGCTTCATTGAAGAAGCAAACCGTAACCCGGTGCTGCAGGGTGTAGATGCCGACCTCAAATTCAATAAGCCCGAGCTGCGCATCAACGTGGACCGTCTTAAGGCCTCTGAACTTGGCGTTAGCGTGGAAGACGTATCGCAGACCCTGCAACTGGCCCTGAGCAACCGCCGCCTGGGTTATTTCACCAAGGAAGGAAAACAATACCAGGTGATGGGGCAGGTGGCCCGCTCCGACCGCGACGATCCCACCGACCTGAAATCCCTGTACGTACGCAACAGCACGGGGCAGATGATATCCCTGGACAACCTGGTGACCTTCGAGGAAGCCACTACGCCGTCTACGATCTATCACTTCAACCGTTTCAAATCGGCTACCATATCTTCTGGCCTTGCTCCCGGCCAAACCGTGGGAGACGGCATCAAGGCGATGCAGGAAATTGCGGACAAGCTGCTGGACGAGAGTTTCTATACGCAACTGACCGGCACTTCCCGCGACTATGCCGAAAGCGGAAGCAATATCATGTTTGCCTTCCTCCTGGCCCTGGGCCTTATTTATCTGATCCTGGCGGCGCAGTTCAACTCTTTTGTGGACCCGCTGATCATCATGTTTACCGTACCGCTGGCCATTGCGGGCGCCCTGCTGTCGCTCTGGATATTCGGGCAGACGAACAACATCTTTTCCCAGATCGGGGTGATCATGCTGATAGGCCTCGTGGTAAAGAACGGTATCCTGATCGTTGAATTTGCGAACCAGAACAGGTTGAATGGCATGCCCAAGATGGAAGCCGCCATCTATTCGGCCGCGCAACGTTTGCGTCCCATCCTCATGACCTCGCTGGCCATGGCCCTGGGCGCCTTGCCTATTGCATTATCTTTGGGCGCCGCGGCAACAAGCCGTGTACCGCTTGGTATCGTGATCGTAGGCGGCCTGGTGTTTTCACTGGTATTCACGCTGTTCGTGGTGCCCGCCATGTACTCCTTTCTTTCTTCGAAAAAAGAAAGGAACCAACTGGAGGTCATGGACGAGGAAGCAAGCAAACCGGCAGCCGTGCAGACCGTACATTGAGTTTTAGACCGGAGAGGGCGCCCCGGCGCTCTCCTGAAAACAAGAACGTCAAATGAAACTGAGAACAATAATTGCCGGAGCCTTTCTCCTTTTTTCAGGAATGGCGATGGCGCAGACAAGAACACTGACACTCAACGAAGCCATTGCATCTTCGCTGGAGAACAACTACGATATACAGCTCACCCGCAACGATTCGCTGCTGTCGGCGCTGGATTATGCCTATGCCAATTACGCTCTTTATCCGCGCCTGAACGCCAACGGCTCTTACGTGATGAACAACAACAACCAGCAGCAAACGCTGGCCGACGGCACCAAGCGGGAAAGGGCAGGCATCCGCTCCAACAACCTCAATGCTTCGCTGAACCTTAACTGGACCCTGTTCGACGGGTTTCGCATGTTCATTGCCCGCGACCGGCTGGAGCAGTTGGTGGAGCTGAGCGAATTGCAGATAAAGAACCAGGTGGTTACCACCGTAGCCGACGTGGCACGTACCTATTACGACATCGTTCGGCTGGAGCAGCAGCTCAAGGCCACCCGCGAGCAGATGGACCTGAGCGAGGAAAGGCTCAAGCTGGCACAGTACAAGTTCGA
>DASWNB010000513.1:0-3062 GCA_036399455.1 Flavisolibacter sp.
GCGATGAGAATCCCGAAAATGTGATACTGCTGGAAGTGTTCCCCGAGCAGCAAAAAACAAGGGTGGATTTCCATGCCACCGAAGCCCTGCTGGGCATCAAAACCGTTTGTGTCACCAAACTGATACAGGAAGGCCGCGACCTTTACTACGACAACAATGGTAAAAAGACAAAGATCCACCGCATTTACAACCGCCTCATTTTCGACGACCTGTTCCAGCAGCCGCAGGACGTGCAGGAAAAAGGAAAGCTGTTCCAGCAGGAGCTGAACGTAAAATGGATACCGCATCCCAACTGGTTCTACCGCCTCAGCAAGTTCACCCTGCCTTTTATCAACCATCCATACGTGCCCCACACGCAGTTCCTCAGCGTAGTAAAAGAGCTTCCGCAGGACCTGCAGAATTATGTAGTGAAGCCGCTCTTCTCCTTTGCAGGGCAGGGCGTTATCATAGACGTGAAGAAGGAAGACATAGAAAAGATCAGCGACCCTGCAAACTGGATACTCCAGCGTAAGGTGCAGTACGCCGAGGTGATTGAAACACCCGACGAACCCGCCAAGGCTGAAATACGCCTTTTCTATTTCTGGGAAGAAGGCGCTGCACGTCCCGTAGCCACTAACAACCTGGCCCGCCTGAGCAAGGGCAAAATGGTGGGAGTGCGCTACAACAAGGACAAGGAATGGGTTGGCGGAACGCAGTGTTTCTTTGCGCCGTAGGCGCAAGGGGATGACGGATAAGAGACCACCGATAACCGTAGCTTTCCCTTGTTGCACTCCTGAGTAACCATTGGCTTAGGAACTCGGTGGTCGGTGGTCTCTTACCGGTTATCCTTCCACAGTTTGTACTAAATTGAAAAATGAAAAATATCTTCTTCCTGCTTCTATCCTGTTTTGCGCTGGGTGCCACCGCCCAGGAGAAGATTGAAACAGACAGGCCTGATCAAACCGAAACTCCGTACCTCGTGCCAAAGGGATGGTTCCAGGGAGAGTTGGGCCTGCAGGCCGAATGGGATGGTCCGTGGATGCATCTTTACCATCCCACCGCGCTGTTGAAGTATGGCATTTCCAAAAGAGTGGAGCTGAGGCTCATCACCGAGCTGCTCACATATGAAACGCCGCTCTTCATCCCCACCGGAAACGAAGTCGTCACAGGTCTTGCTCCCCTGCAGCTAGGCGCAAAAATTGGTTTCTGGGAACAGAAAGGCATACTGCCAAAAACCTCGCTCATCTTTCATACTGCCATTCCGGCCACCGCCTCCCGCAAAATGCGTCCTTCGCGCTGGGCGCCTAATTTCCGATTCGTCATGCAAAATGCTGTCACCGATAAATTCACTTTGAGCTATAACGCCGGTGCGGAGTGGAACGGCGAATCGAAAACTCCCTCCTGGCTCTACACCATCGCTCCCTCTCTCCGCCTCAGCGAACGCTGGAGCGGCTACGTGGAAGCCTTCGGCTTCATGGGCAAATACCGGCGCCCCGAACACAGCATCGACATCGGCTTCGCCTTCCTTCTCTCCAACAACCTCCAGCTCGACGCTTCTGCCGCCAAGGGCCTCAGCTCCGGCGCACCGGATTACATCACCCTGGGCTTCTCGTTCCGCTTTGATTAAGGGAGGTAAAGGGTAAATGGTAAAGGGTAGAAGGTAAAAGGTAAAAGGCAAGAGGAATTAGAAGCCTGGCTTTCGGCTTTTGACTTCCGACTTCCGGCTTTCGGCTCCGGCTTCAGTAATCGGTGGTCTCTGATCGGTCATCCATCACTCGGCCCGCAGGTTCTTGACCGGGTTGACAAGCGCTGCCTTAATCGACTGGATGCCGACGGTCAGGATCGCGATTAATAAAACCAAAAGACCGGCTACCGCAAACATCCACCACGATAACCCGATGCGGTAGGCAAAGTCTTCCAGCCACCGGTTCATGCAATACCATGCAATGGGTACGGAAATAACATAGGCCAGCAAAACGAGCTTTACAAAATTGCCGGACAAGGCTATGGCAAGCCTGCTCACGGTAGCACCCAATACTTTCCTGATCCCGATTTCTTTTGTCTTTTGGAAGATGGCAAAGGAAATTAGTCCGTAGAGCCCCAGACAGGCAATCAGGAGTGATAGAATAGAGAAGTATAGAAATATGTCTGAAAACCGCTCGTCTGCCTTGTACTGTGCCTTGATTTGCTCACTGACGAAATCATAATCGAATAGGGCTGAGGGAAAATGCTTTCTCCACGTGTTTTGAAGCAGTGCGATCACATCATCGGCTTTCCGGATATCCACCCTGAGCGTAACTCTTGAAAAGTGCCCACCGGTCGGGAAGATGGCAAGCGGTGCAATGGCCTGCCCCAGGGAGTTGAAATGAAAATCACGCGTAACGCCAATAACCACACCTTTTTGATCACCCATCTTAAAGGGCTTGCCAAGTGCAGCTTCATTACTGCTCCAGCCGATTTTCCTTACAGCCGTTTCATTCAGGATAATGGGCCGTATACTATCTGTCGCGGCACTGCTGGAAAAATTGCTTCCTGCCACGAGTTGAATACCGTACACGCTTAAAAAACTGCTGTCGGCACGGAGCCTTGCCGTATTCACCTGCAGGGGATTACCCGCCTTATCTACTGTTTCAGAACCCCCTTCACCCAACCCGCCGGCAATGAGTGAGTTGGACGTTGCAATGCCCGAGATGAGCGGGCTGCTTTTCAGCTCGTTCTGGAAAGCCTCATATCCCTTGACAACATCCGTATTCCCGTTTATTCTCAGGAAAAGCAGGGCGTCTTTATTATAGCCCAGGTCTTTATGCTTTATAAACGACATCTGCGAGCTGATAATGACAATACCCGTCACAAGCACAATCGTAATCACAAATTGCAGCACCACCAGGGTCTTTCTCAGGGCAAGGCCTCTGCCGCTTGATTTGAAGGAGCCTTTTAATGTCAGCACGGGTTGAAAACCGCTCAGCACTACTGCCGGGTAAATGCCCGAAATCAGTCCCACAAAAACGGTAACACCCAAAAGAAATAAAAGCAGCGCAGGTGAAGCCATTAACGTGAGGGCCTTTCCTGTCAACTGGTGAAAT
>DASWNB010000514.1:0-3547 GCA_036399455.1 Flavisolibacter sp.
GAAAGGGCGGACAGCTCCGGCGCCGACCTTATCTCCTCCTCCCTCGGCTACAATACTTTCGACGACCCTTCCTATAATCACACTTATGCCGAGATGAACGGCAACACCACCATGGTGGCCCGTGGCGCCGACCTGGCCGCAAAGAAGGGCATACTGGTGGTGAACTCCGCAGGCAACGAAGGCAACCTTCCCTGGAAATACATAGCCTCTCCCGCCGATGGCGACAGCGTGCTGGCGGTGGGCGCCGTAAACGCTGCAGGCAACGTAGCGGGCTTTTCCAGCTACGGCCCCTCTTCCGACGGGCAGGTGAAACCCGATGTGGCTTCGCAGGGACAGGGCACTACCATACAGGGCAGCGGCGGCAACGTTACAGCGGGTGACGGCACCTCCTTTTCCGCTCCCAATATGGCGGGACTGGCCACCTGTCTCTGGCAGGGCTTTCCCAATGTCAACAACATGCGTATCGTCAACGCCCTGCGGCAGGCGGGCAGCATAGCATCGGCTCCCAACGACCGCATCGGCTATGGCATTCCCGACATGCGCAAGGCAGTAATGATATTGCTGAAAGAAATGGCTACTTCCTCGGCCAGCATCAGCAACTGCAAAACCTCGCTTAGCTGGACCAGCAAAGATTACCTGGGAATGAAGTATGAAATAGAAAGAAAGCTGGTAGGCGAATCATCCTACACCAAAGTGGGCGAAGTAGCCGCTACCGGCACCGACTTCCGCAATACAACCCAGAGCTACACCTACGGCGACACCCTCATCAACGCACAGGCAGGCAGCATCAGCTACCGCATCCGCCAGGTGCTGGACACAGCATCGGCCTCGTTCTACGGCGACTATATCGATACTGTCGATATCAGTCTCGCCGCCTCCTGCATCACTACAAGCATCGACCCCGTGCCGGGCACCGAAAGCCTGATACGCATTCTTCCCAACCCGGCGCATGGCCAGTTCACCCTGCAGATGAAGACCCAGGCTCCCGTGTCCCAGCTTACCATCCGCATAGTGAACGCCAAGGGACAACTGGTATCCTCTATCCGCAAGAGCAAGCCCGGCGGCCCTGCTTCCTTCGACATTCCCATCCACCACCTCGCCAGCGGCAAGTACTTCGTCAGCGTTTACGACGGACAGAAGCTGCTTGCGACACGAGAACTGGTGAAGCTTTAGATCGTGAATCGTGAATCGTCAATCGTGAATAGGTCGTTTATTGTGGACGTGTACTTTTTTAACAGGCAGCCTGCTATTGAAAAACACCTCAATCCATAGGCGGCCTATTGACGATTCACGATTGACGATTGACGATTCACGATTGACGATTGACGATTCACGATTGACGATTCACGACCCAAACACCGCCACAAAAAGCGTATCCGCCTTATCCCCATAGCCCTTATAATATTGCGAAGCGAGAAGCCGTAAGGCAGTATTTTGTTGGATGTAGGCCACTACTGATTCGTTTTCTTCTTTAAAGACGGAGCAGGTGATGTAGAGAAAATAACCGCCGGTACGGAGGCTGCGGGAGGCGTTGAGGACGATGCTTTTCTGGAGGCCTGAGTAATGGCTGATCTTTTCTTTGGGAAAGAAGCGGAGCTGCTCGGGGGTTCTGCCCCAGGTGCCGGAGCCGGAGCAGGGAGCATCGCAAAGCACCACGTCGAATTTGTTGGAAAGTGATTGGCGGGAGGCGTCGAAGACGAGAGAGCGGTACTGGCTGATGCCCGCCCTTTGAAAGCGCTTTTGCAGGTTGGCGAGAATGCTTTCCCTTATGTCCGAAACGGTCAGGCGTGCCGATGGGCAGCGGTCGTGGAGGAGGAGCGATTTACCGCCGCTGGCGGCGCAGCAATCCCACACGGTTAAAGGTCTTGTGCAATCGAGCAGCGGCAGCAGGAGGTCGAGGGTTCGCTGGGAACTGAGGTCCTGTATCACTACTTCCGTGTCGGCTTCGGGAAGGTCTTCGGTGCGGGTGCTGTTGGGAAGGGCGATGGTGTGAGATGACTTTTCTGCGTAAGGAATGCCTGCTTTCTCTAGCTTTTGCTTTACGGAGCTTTCCTGTCCCGGGCGGATGCGGAGGAAGAGATCGGGCTGGATGAAATGGGAGCGGCAGAATTCTTCCCCGTCAATAGCAGGCGAAAGACTGCCGTAAGCAGGAAACAGTTTTTGGAGGCTGAAGCCTTTGTTTTCTTCCAGCCATTTAATTTTCTGCGCCAGCGGATTTCCCGCCATTGCGTTCAGATCAGGGTTCAATTGTTCCAGCAAGGCATCAGGCCCGGTGCTGCAAAGGAATGCGCCGCATACCACCTGCTCATCTCCCCCCAAATGCTCCAGCGCACTGCCCAGGCGGAAGCAGCAATAGCAAAGGTGTGCAATATGCCTGCGGTCCCGCGAGCCGTGCTTTTTATGGTTTTTAAAGAACTGCTTCAGCCACACAGCAAATGGAGCGCTTCCATCGTAAAGCTCAAGTATCCGCCGGGCTGTTTGCAGGTAAGAATGGGCGTACATAGAGAAGGGTAAAGGTAAACGGTGAAAGGCTTCAAGCCGCAGCTACAAGCTGCAAGTCTGAGAGAAGCTTCGAGTCATGAGCTGCGCGTTTCGAGACAGTGTTAAAAAGGATGATTGTCACACCAACGAACCTCAAACTTCAAACCTTAACTTTTCCTGGTGTCTTTGCGCCTTGGCGGTTATCTTTCTTCGGTTATCGGTGGTCTCTTGCCGGTCATCCCCTCCCTACAGCTCCAGCAAGGTCTTCACGGGGTCTTTGCCGATGAGGAGCAGCTCGGGATTTTCCAGCAATTCCTTTACACGCACCAGGAAGGAAACAGATTCGCGGCCGTCGATGATGCGGTGGTCGTAGCTGAGGGCCAAGTACATCATGGGACGGGCAACGATCTGGCCGTTCACTACCACTGGTCTTTCCTGGATCTTGTGCATGCCCAGGATGGCGGATTGCGGTATGTTGATGATGGGTGTGGACATGAGCGAGCCGAATACGCCGCCGTTGGTAATGGTGAAAGTGCCGCCCTGCATTTCTTCCATGCTCAGCTTATTCTCGCGGGCCTTGGTTGCCAGTTCGACCACTTTCTTTTCTATTTCGGCCATGCCCAGGCTTTCGGCGTTGCGGATCACCGGCACCACCAGCCCTTTGGGAGCGGAGACGGCAATGGAAATGTCGCAGTAGTTATGGTAAACGATGGATTCTCCGTCGATGTAGGCGTTTACGGCGGGCCATTCCTGGAGGGCAAAGCAGCAGGCTTTTACGAAGAAGCTCATAAAACCCAGGTTGACGCCGTGAGATTCCTTGAACTTGTCCTTGTGCTGTGTCCTGATGGCCATGATGCGGCTCATATCCACCTCGTTAAAGGTGGTGAGCATGGCGGTAGTATTTTTTGCTTCCACCAGGCGGCGGCTGACCGTCTTGCGCAGGTTGCTCATCTTTTCGCGTCCCTCGGTGCGGCTGAACAGCTCGATGCCGGGTTTTTTACCCGGATTTTCAAGAGCGCTCAGCACATCATCCTTCATGATCTTTCCATTATGCCCGCTGGGCTGT
>DASWNB010000515.1:0-5630 GCA_036399455.1 Flavisolibacter sp.
GTGGCGGCGGTGGTGTTGCCCACTGCGTCGAGGGTATCGGTCTTTTCACGCACTTCCTTGGGAAGCTCGCTCATTTCGGCAATACCGCCGGCGTTGTCCGCAATAGGACCAAACGCGTCGATGGCCAGCTGCATGGCCGTAGTGGCCATCATGCCAGCGGCGGCAATAGCTACGCCGTAAAGACCGGCCAGCTCATAGGAGCCCCAGATACCGGCTGCAAGCACCAGGATGGGGAGGAAGGTAGATTCCATACCCACAGCCAGACCGCCGATAACGTTTGTGGCGTGACCGGTGCCCGATTGCTTTACGATGCTTCTCACGGGACCTTTGCCCATGGCTGTATAATATTCGGTGATGATGCTCATGAGGGTTCCTACTACCAGGCCTACTACAATGGCAAGGAATACATCCATTTTATCGAACTCAAAGCCGCGGAGGTGCATGGTGCTGTCCGGCAGGATGAAGTCGCACAGGAAGTAAGAAGCAATGGCTGTAAGGATGATGGAGCCCCAGTTACCCATGTTAAGAGCTCTTTGTACTACGCCGGTGCTGATGCCGGCACTGTCGGAAATGCGTACGAACCAGGTTCCCACGATGGAGAAAAGGATGCCTACGCCTGCAATGAGCATGGGAAGGAGTATGGGAGAATAGCCGTTGAAGCCGTCGTTGAGGGCGGAAGCTCCGCCGTCGGTCACTTCATGGCCCAGCACGATGGTGGCCAGAACGGTGGCTACATAAGATCCGAAAAGATCGGCGCCCATACCGGCAACGTCACCCACGTTATCGCCTACGTTGTCGGCGATGGTGGCGGGGTTGCGGGGGTCGTCCTCGGGGATGCCGGCTTCCACTTTACCTACCAGGTCGGCGCCTACGTCGGCCGCCTTGGTGTAAATGCCGCCGCCCACGCGGGCAAAAAGGGCTATGCTTTCTGCACCCAGCGAAAAGCCCGTCAGCACTTCAATGGCGCGGGTTACGTCGTGGCTGGTAGCCATCGCGTCGGGAGCAAAGTATTTAATAAGTACGATGAACAGTCCGCCAAGACCAAGGACTGCCAGTCCCGCTACGCCCATTCCCATAACGGCACCGCCTGTAAAGGATACCTTCAGGGCTTTGGCCAGGGAAGTACGGGCGGCATGGGCGGTACGCACATTCGCCTTGGTGGCGGCGCGCATGCCTATGTAGCCTGCCAGGGCGCTAAAGAAGGCGCCGATAAGAAAGGCGACAGCGATGGACCAGTGGGATTCTTCGCTGCGGCTCCCCATAAAGCCAAGCAGTATGGCTACGATCACGCCGAAGTAGGTCAGTATTTTCCATTCGGCCCTGAGGAAGGCCATGGCTCCTTCGGAAATGTAGGTGGAGATTTCCTTCATGCGGTCGGTGCCTGCATCCTGCTTGCTGACCCACATGTACTTCCAAATCGTGTACAATAAACCAATCAGGCCCATGGCCGGGACGAGATACACATAAGAATCGAAAGAATTCATATTTGCAGTCTTAAGTTTGATTTTTTACGGACGGCAAAGATAGGGGGAAAAGGTTATCGTTAGCGGATGGCTTTTGGCTGTGGCTTTTGGCTGTAGCCGCTGGCTGCAAGCTGCAGGCTCCCGGCTGCAAGCCACAAGTCGTAAGTCGTTAACCCACTACAGCGGGCAGGCTTTCTACCCCATAAAAAAGAGGCGGACCTGGTCCGCCTTAATATATATACATTTCAATGCTCATAAACACCGGCTCGCAACTCACAGCTCATGACTCGCAGCTTCTCTCGCTTGCTGCCTTCTCTCAACTAACCGCTTCCCGCTCCGAAATCTCCTTCAGCTTTTCCAGCGCTTTCGGCCAGGTATTGTTGAAATAATCCTGGTGGTCTTCGGTGATGTCGATATCGATAGTGAGCTCCGTGCCGCCGTTTACAGGGCGGAGGGTGTAATTTTCCAAAGCACCGGCCCAGCCTTTTGTTTTTTCGCTGTCCATCTCCTCTACGCCGTTGCTCACCATTCCCATGTGGCGGAAGGACATGAATTCGTTGGGGATCTTTTCATCAATAAAGGAAACCATACCCTGGCCCTTTCCATCGAGGAACAGCACCTTGCTGCCTTTCTGCCAATCGGTTTCCGCCCGCGAGCCTTCCGCAAAAGGAGCGGTCCATGCGGGATAGGTTTCATTGCCCCAGAGCGTTTCCCACACTCTTTCGGGCGAAGCATCAATTGTTGCCTTGTACTGGAATCTTTTCATGATCGATTGTTTTATGATATAAAGTTCCGCCTCTTCCCTCAAACCGAAGCGGTGCGGAAACGGCAATCTTGGGGTGGAATGCGGCAGGACGATGACCGATAAGAGACCACCGATGACCGATGACCGAAACGAAGCCGTCGGTGGTCTCTTATCGGTTATCGTTCCACGGCTACCGACACAAAATAGCTCCGTCCCGGAGCCGCATTATAGTATCTTCCCCCGAAGCCGTTGATGTCGTTGCCGAGGCTGTAGCGCTGGTCAAGGAGGTTGTCGGCGCCGGCGGAGAGGCGGAATTTCCAGCGGCTTAGCCGGAGGGCATAGCCCGCTTTTACGGAAAGAAGGTGGTAGGCGTCCGCGTATTCGGTGTTGGCATCGTTCAGGGGCAGCTTATCGCTGAAGTAATAGGTGATGGAAGCCTGGAGGCCGCTTTCGGATATTAAATCAAGACCCGTGGCAACGGTGTGCGGCGCAGTGCCGGGAAGACGGTTGCCGCTGAAGTCAGCCGTTAGCTGGGTGAATTCATCATAATTGAAATGATGCCAGGTATGGCTGAGCCAGAGCAGGCTTCTTTCCAGGCGGGGCAGGTTTTGCAGCAGGGGATGGCTGATATAGGTTTCGATACCATACTGGCGGGTGCTTCCCGCATTGATAAAGAAATCGCCGCCACCCGCATCACGCCTTTGCACGATGGTGTTCCTGAGCGAAAACAGGAAAGCATTCATATCCACGTAAACCGAGCGGGGAAGCCGCAGGCGGAAACCCAGATCGTAGTTCACGCCTTCTTCGGCATTCAAACCAATATTGATAGCGCCGCCGGTGGGCAGAAGCTCGGACGTGGTGGGAGGTGAAAATCCTTTGGAAACTCCTGCATAAACCGTAACCGTGCTGAAGTTCCGGGCCAGTGCTATGCGGGGCGCCAGCTCATTGGTAAAGTTGCGCCGCTGCTCGCCGGAAGCACGGGGATTGAACCGCTCGAATCTAACCCTGAGCCAGTTGAGGCTGGCGCCTGCGGTCAGCGTCCAGTCGTTGGGCAGAGTGGTGCTCTTATCGTCTATATCCAGTATGGCCTGTGCAAAGGCAAGCGACTGCCGGTTTCTTATCTCATCCGAATAGCGCAGCGAATCGGGATTGCCACCTGCATTTTTGTAATTGGATACGGAGCTGAAGCCCTGCTGCCATTCGCCGCCGCCGGTGAGGGAAAGGGCGCCGCCGCTAAAGTTTTTTCTCCAGGTGAGCAATGCCCGCCCGCCTGCATGGGGCTCGGAGCTTTTGTCGTACCCGCGGATGTTGGGATTACGCAGCTCGGTAAAAGCGCCGTACACTGCGCCGCGTGTTTCCAGTCCGGGGAGTAACTGCTGGGTATAGGATGCGCCTGCAACAAAGGAACGCTGGCGGATGGAAGCGTTGGCTCCCACTGCACCCGGGAAGGCAGGACTGCCCGGTCGGGCAGCTTTGGGATTAGCCACGTACTCCGAGCGGGTGAGGGCGCCGGGTGTTTCATAAAAGAGATCGCCGTAAAGAAAGCTGGCTTTCAGTTGGCGGTTCCCGTCAAGACGGAAAGAGCCGGTCCAGCTCAGCACATCGCGGGTGAGCGCCGATTGCTGGCGGTAGCCTTCGCTTTGCTGGTGCTGGAAAGAAGCGCGGCTGGTCAGCCTGTCGCTGCCCGTTGTAACTGCCCCATAAATATTATGTGTGCCGAAAGAGCCCGCGGTGTACCCTGCACTTACCGCGGGTGTTTCGTTCCCTGCAAGGCTTTCAATAAGCAGCACGCCTCCGGTGCCTGCGCCGTACAGGCTGCTGCCCGGACCTTTGATGATCTCTATGGAATTGAAATTATAATAGCCCAACTGGTTCAGGTAGGTTTGCCCGCCGGGGTCGGTGAAAGGAAGGTCATTGAAATACACTTTTACATTGCGCACGCCGAAGGGGGAGCGGAGCGAGCTGCCGCGGATGCTGAAACGGTAACTGCCGGGAGAGCGTTCTTCCATGCGTACGCCGGGGGCCGTATTCACGGCCTGTACGATGGAAGCGGGGGAGAACCTGTCCAGCGCCCTTCTTCCTATATATTGAACAGCAGCCGGAACGCTGCCGAGGCGGCGGTTCTGCTCAAAGGCCCTGATGCGGATGTCCTCCAGCTCATGCCCATAAATTATGGTGTCGTTTAAAGGGATTGTATCGCTCCGATGCTGTGCCGTAGCGGCCTGGAAGGCAAGGAGAAAAGAGGTCAGCAGTAGAAGCGCAGCGGTTGGTGTATTGGATTTGAATGGCATAATAAGTGCAGTAAAAGTAATGACACTATTACGGAAAAAACAAAAAACGTGTAACATGCCAAGAGGAGATAACAACAAGAGCGGAAGTTCCGGCAGGGGCGCCAGCAACCAGAGCAATCAGCCATTTGGACAGGCAGCCGACGAAGGGAAATCAAATACAAACAAGAATGCAAACCCCGGCAAGGCATCGCAGCCAAAGCCCAAGCAGAGAGATCAATCTGCGGACAGGAATACGAGTACGGATGGAGAGAAGAAGAGAAGGTAGAAGGTGAAGGGTAGAAGTTGAAGGAATTTGGAATCAGGAATTGAAATTGGGTATGACTGAGGGAAGCTGTTAGCTTATAGCTATTGGCTGTTAGCAGTTCAGTATAAACGATAAAGATTCTGCGCAATCCCGTGTTTAGTGAACTTTGTTCATAGGGAGGACGGAATCAAGCCAACAGCTATCAGCTATAAGCCAACAGCTTTCTTTATTCCTGCTTGACACCTTAGCTCTCAGAGATTACGATACAACAGATGAAGTTCGTTGCCATATCCGACACGCATTGCCGCCACCATACCCTCAGGCTACCCAGGGCCGATGCCATTATTCATGCAGGCGATATTACATACAGGGGACTGGAATCCGAAGTGACCGATTTTCTTTCATGGTTCTCCAAGCTCAATTACACCTATAAGATATTCATTGCAGGCAACCACGATTTTTATTTCGAGAAAAATCCGTCGCGTATCCAGAAGCTCATTCCCGAAGGAGTGATCTATCTGAACGATTCAGGCGCCGAAATAAACGGCCTTAAGATCTGGGGTTCTCCCGTAACTCCCTGGTTCTTCAACTGGGCCTTTAACCGCCAGCGCGGCGAACCTATGCGCAAGCACTGGGAACGCATCCCTGCCGATACGGACATCCTCATCACACACGGCCCTCCCTTTGGCATTCTCGACACGGTTATCAGCCAGCAGCACGTGGGCTGCCGCGACCTGCTCCAGACCGTCAGCACCGTCCGTCCCAAAGCGCACGTCTTCGGCCACATCCACGAATCCTACGGCACCCTCAAACGCAACGGCATCCAATACGTCAACGCCTGTCTGTTAAATGAAGCGTATGAGATGGTGAATAAGCCTGTGGTGTTT
>DASWNB010000516.1:0-2851 GCA_036399455.1 Flavisolibacter sp.
CAGGACGGCTTCCGCAATATGTACTCGTACAACCTGGCTACGGAGCAGGTATTGCAGCACACCAATTTCTTTACAGGCATTACGGGTATTACCATGTACGCCCCGGCCATCAGCGTTTCACGAAACGACGGCCGCCTTGTATATAACTATTATGATAATGGTGATTACGTGATCTTCGGCAGCTCCATCGCCGAGCTTCCCGGCAAAGCGGTAGGCAGCACCGAATTCAGCACAAGGGCCGCCATGCTGCCGCCTTTTGAGCGCAGGGGTGGCGACATGGTGCAGCGCAATCTCACCAACACGCCTTTCCCCCCGGTAGCAGCCGCCGATTTGAAGGAGATTCCCTTCCGCCCGCAGTTCCAACTGGACTACATAGGCAACACGGGTGTGGGTGTCAGCACGGGCAATTCCTTTGGCACCGGCCTGTCCGGTGGCGTGAACGGCATCTTCAGCGACATCCTGGGCAACAACCAGTTGTTTGGAGCGGTGGCGCTGAACGGCGAGATATATGACGTGGGCGGGCAGTTTGCCTACCTCAACCAGTCGCGCCGCATCAACTGGGGCGTAGGCCTTTCGCACGTACCCTATATTACCGGCGCCGAATACCTGTTCCTCGATTCGCTGACCAACAATAACGGCGAGCGGGTGCCCGTGATCAACTATTCGCTCGACCTGCTGCGCACCTTCCAGGACCAGTTGCAGGTGTTTGCCTCTTATCCCTTCTCCACCATACGCAGGGTGGAAGCAGGCGCTTCTTTCGCCCGCTATTACTACCGCCTTGACCGTTACACGGATTATTACGACGAGTCAGGACAGTTCTATATAGGTAATGAAAAGACCCGCCAGCCGACACCGCCGGGCTTCAACTTTGGCCAGGCTTACGTGGCGCTGGTGAGCGATAACTCCCATTCTGGCTTAACGGCCCCGCTGGCCGGCCACCGCTTCCGCTTCGAAGCAGGCCAGTATGCCGGTGTGGTGAATCTGAGCAACATACTGGGTGATTACCGAAGGTACTTCCGCATGGCGCCGGTGACCTTCGCAACCCGTAACATGTTCATGGGACGCTACGGCCGTGATGCGGAAACCGGGATCCTTCCCCCGCTGTTCGTTGGCTATCCCCACCTGGTGCGTGGCTACCAGGCGCTGGACTACGCCGAAGGCGGTCAATCGAAGGTGACCATCAACGACCTGATCGGCAGCAAGATGTATGTAGGCAACGCGGAGTTCCGCCTGCCGCTGTCCGGCCCCGAGCGTCTTTCGCTCATCAAGTCGCGCTACTTCCTCGCCGACCTGAACCTGTTCACTGATGCGGGTGTGGCCTGGGGCGGCGCATCTTCACCGGGACAGGTGAAAGATGGATTGATAGCAAGGGAATCGAAGTTCATCATGAGCAGCGGCATATCGCTCCGTGTAAACGTGTTTGGCTACCTCATACTGGAGCCCTTCTATGCCATTCCCTGGCAGAACGGCGGCTTCAAGAACGCCAACTTCGGGCTGAACTTCACCCCGGGATGGTAGGAGGGAGGATGACCGTTGAACGATGACCGATGACCGATAAGCGATGAACGATGAGCGATGAACGATGAGAGACAACCGAACTGAGGAGTCTTCTCGGTCATCGGTTGTCGGTCATCGCTTAACTAAACAGAAGAGCTATGAAAGAAAAAGACAACACTTCTTCGCAGCCTGCTCCGCGGTCCGATGAGCCGGTGCGTTCGGCAGGGAATGCGGAACAGCAAGAGCAGGACCAGGTTCAGTTTACTGAAGTAAAAAATGCCAGCCCCTCGGGCCTCGGCTCCATCGGCAGAAGCGCCGAGCCGTTAGGAGAGGAAGGCGAAGGGGGAGAGTACTGAGGATTTGAGGTTTGAAGTTTGAGGTTTGAGGTTCGTTAGGTGTGATATTCCCTTTTCTCAGGCAGCCTCCGCCGTGGCTCTGTGCCTTCGTGGTTAGCCACGAGGACTCAAAGACGGAGAGATTCACAAGGAAAGCGGAGTGGTACACCTAACGAACCTCAAACCTCAAACTTCAAACCTCAAACCCCTTCCTGTTGTTAATCCATCCAATTTCCATTTCGTTTACACATCGCCGTTACATGCGGTTTTTTGCGGGTGAGGCTGCCGCGCAGGGTTCTCTTTGATTCTACTCAACCGGGTCAGGGGAAACACTTACTAATGATTTTTTTTCTCACCACCTGTTAATAAAGCGCAAAAATTTTTTTTGATTTTCTTGCACAAAAAAAATAACTTGCTCAGCCTGAAGAGGAACGAACTACAAAAAACGTAAAACAGAGTCCTTACTCCCTATCTGGCAACCACAGATAAGTAAAATCCAGAAAAACAATCTGCAGTTTTCCTGCTGCCACCTCCAAAATGGCAAAGGGCTGCACTATGCCTGACCCCTAGCGGAAAAAATTCTTCCGCCGATTGCTTGCTCCAATTCCATCCTTCGAAAAGCATTTATGGCTTGATGCGCCGCCGTGCGCCCATGCCCTTCCGTTTCCTATTCCTCCGTTTCCCCTGTGTCCGCTTATACCTAACAACTCTTTATACAAAACTGGCTGCAATGAGAAAATATCCCGGCGCTTTTTTTTCAGTATTGTTCTTTATGGCCGCCCTGCTCTTCGCAACAGGAGCGCAGGCGCAGACCGACATCGTCATCGGCACAGGCACTGCCGGCAATGGCACAACCACTTATCCCACTCCCCTGCAGGACCGTTATGAAGGCAGCAGGGCCCAGTACCTGTACCGGGCATCCGAGCTGACCGCTGCCGGGATGGGGCCGGGAGCCATCAGCGCCATCCGCTTCACAGTCACCAGCGTTGGTACGGCAGGCGTGATTGAAGGATACACCA
>DASWNB010000517.1:0-7773 GCA_036399455.1 Flavisolibacter sp.
GAAGTAAGTAATAGTAGAACCCCAACAAAAAGTATTCAAGTGGAATGTAAATATGGAAAACAAAAAAACGCTTGTTTTCTAATCCATTCGCTTTTAGTATATCCCCAACAATCTGCGTTTGGATAGCAAGCACGATAATTGGAATGAAAAGAAGTACATGCCTCGCAAACCTTCTATAGTTGACAAAAAGAGCTATTAAGCAAACACTTAATAGCCCATAATAAATTATTTTAAGCCAATACATCAAGCTTAATTATATTACGCTTCCGGGTTCGGGCATAAGACTGTCGAAGTCTTTGATTGTTATAGCGGGCCAAACCTGCTGGCCAGGGTCGCTACCATTTATATGACCATCGGTCACCTGGTCCTTATCGTCTTTCATAGCTAGCAAAGACACCGTAGTTGTTCCATCGTGCTCAGATAATACTGCAGCAACCCGCTTACCAAGCTTTGTCACTGCGTGGATGAAATCTCTGTCCATTATTAAAGCCAACGTTTCATGTTCTCTCCGCCCTGTTATATAGCTTTTGGCATAGCCATAAATTTCGCCATAAGAAACAGGCTTTCTGATGTCGACTTTGGTTGTACTTTCTTTAAAATCTTGTGTCATAAATATTTATTTAAGGTAATAATTAATACATGTAAAATCTGAATTTTTTAATCCTTAAAAAAAGGGGTATTTCTCTATTTACCGACCGTGTTTTAACGGTAACACTCTCAGGCATATTAATTCTCAATACATGATGATATGTTGAAAAATGCATACTCTACGAAGTAGAGCTGCTACTTATTATCATAGTAAGTTAAGACTTGAAGTCACAGCAAGACGTAAATAAAGAGGGCTGGCGAGAAGCCGACTTCGCAGTAAGGCACCTTGTCAACACAGGGTATTTTTGATTTTGCAATTAAACAAGCTTCAGCCGCTACAGCACCTCCCCATACTCCTCCTTCCAGTCCAACTTCCACCTCCTATGACTCCAAAGCCACATTTCTGGATGTTCTCCGATGACTCTTTCCAGATATTGAACATACCTTTTGGTGAGCACTCCCCTCTCCAACTGAGCGGGGTGCTCCTCTCCCATTTCAAAGTGTATCTGGTAATAGCCACGTTTCCTGCGGGTGATCTGCATAAAGACAACGGGGATGTTGGCGATGCGGGCGCCGTTCTCGGGGGCTTTTACAAATATGGTGGGGCGGCCAAAGAAATTCACCCAGTAGCCTGCACGGGGATTGGCAGGGCTTTGGTCCGCTACAAGGCCTAGAGTATAAATATCACCCCGATGAGGAAGAATTGAATTACGCATGTCCTTCGCCGAAAGCATCACCGAGCCAAAGCGTGTGCGGAGCTTCATGAATATCCTGTCGAAAATTTTGCTTTCCAGGGGCATGTAAACCACAAGCAGCTTTTGAGGCATGTTGAGAGCCAGGCCGGCATTGGATAACTCCCAATTGAAGTTATGACCCGTATGTATCTGGCACTTCCTGCCTTGCTCGTATATCCTCTGGAAAATAGAGTAGTCACCGGTCATATGCCTGTTTACAAAGGCCGGGCTGGCGCTGATCAGCTTAATGGTTTCTACGAACGTATCGGTGAGGTTACGGTAAAATTTGGAAGCTATCTTTTTTCTCTCTTCTTCAGTCTTGTTCGGGAAAGCAATGGACAGGTTTTGCATCACCACTTTTTTGCGGTAGCCGAACACATGATAGATCAGGAAATAGGCAAGGTCGGAGAGCAGGAACAGAGCCCTCAAAGGAAACAGGGACAGTGCATAAAGAAAGCCGTAGACAACATAATACATAAGCCCGGGCCTCTCCCGGTGTAGCGGGAAAAAGCGGGTAAATTTAAGACCAATCTTCCATGCCGCGGATTATTTACTGTTAATCCTCCGTCACCCCTTATAAAACAATATTCTGCACCAGGGGCGATTTGCCGGGATAGTCCGTATTGTAATGCAGGCCGCGGCTCTCCCTCCTGAACGATGCGCCCTTGATGATCAGGTATCCTACCGTAATCATGTTGCGCAGCTCCAGCAGTTGCGGTGACACCGTGGTAGTCTGGTATAACCCTTCAGTCTCGTCAAACAAAAGATCGATCCGCTTCATGGCCCTTTCGAGACGGACATTGTTCCGTACAATACCCACATAATCACTCATCACCTGCTGCAACTCCTTGAGGCTTTGCGTAATAAGGATCATCTCCCTGGGCTCCGATGTGCCCCGGGCACTCCAGTCAGGAATATCGGGCAGGTCGCTGATCGCGTTCACTTTTTCTACTGCATCAACATAGCAGCGGTGTGCAAAGACCATGGCTTCGAGCAGCGAGTTGCTGGCGAGACGGTTTGCCCCGTGAAGGCCGGTGCTGGCGCATTCGCCGCAGGCATACAGGTATTTAATAGAGCTGCGGCCCCACTCGTCGGTCTTGATGCCGCCGCAACTGTAATGAGCAGCCGGCGCAACAGGTATCATGTTCACTGTAACATCAATTCCTATGGACTGGCATTTCTCGTAAATATTGGGGAAGTGCTCCCTGAACTTCTGAATATCCATGTGGCGGCAGTCGAGGTAAACGTGCTCGGTACCGGTGATCTTCATTTCGTTATCTATGGCCCTTGCCACGATGTCGCGGGGAGCAAGGTCCCGGCGGGGATCGTAGCGTTCCATGAAGGCTTCGCCGTGGATGTTGCGCAGTATGCCGCCATCGCCGCGTACCGCTTCGGTTATCAGGAAGGCCTGGCCCCTCTTGCCTGCTTCGTACAGCGCGGTGGGATGGAACTGGATGAATTCCATGTTCTCTATCCGCCCCTTTGCCCTGTACACCATCGCCACGCCATCACCGGTGGCAATGAATGGGTTGGTAGTGGTGCGGTACACCTGGCCGTTACCGCCAGTGGCCAGAAGGGTTACCTTGGATAATATTTTTTCGATGTTGTGGTTTCGTGCATTGAGGACGTACACACCATAGCAGCAGATATCGGGAGTTGATTTGGTTACAAGATAACCGAGGTGGTGCTGTGTAATGACATCGATAACAAAACAATGGTTCACTACCGTGATATTGGGCGTGCTTTGGATGGAATCGAGAAGGGCTCTTTCCATTTCGCGGCCGGTCACGTCCTTGTGGTGGAGTATCCTGAACTCGGAATGACCACCTTCCTTACCCAGCTTGTAATCGCCTTCTGAATCCTTGTCGAAGCGGGCGCCCCAGTCGATGATCTCCTGCACGCGGGCGGGACCTTCCTTCACCACTATCTCCACTATTTCCTTGTCACAAAGACCATCGCCTGCAATCAGCGTATCGTCAATATGTTTTTCAAAGCTGTCGTGTTCCAGGTCGTTCACTACGGCTATGCCGCCCTGTGCATACTTGGTGTTGGTTTCGTCGGGAGAAGCTTTTGTAATTACGGTCACCTGTTTATCCGGGCAGTGCCTTGCCACTTTAAGAGCGTATGTAAGCCCGGCAATCCCCGAGCCGATGACGAGAAAATCTGTTTGCATGTTTTTTTAAAGCTATTGGCTATTAGCTGTTGGCTGTTAGCTATTCACGATTGAAGATTCACGATTGACGGTCAGCGGTTCCACCCACGCTCCGCTCTCCTTCAAAAGCAGGATGAGCTCTTCCACGGCCACTTCGCTGTTGACGTTCCGCTTCACTACTTCCTTGCCCCTGTAGAGGGTGATCTTTCCCGGTCCGCTGCCCACATATCCAAAATCCGCATCGGCCATTTCACCGGGACCGTTTACGATACAGCCCATGATGGCAATCTTCACGCCCTTCAGGTGGTTGGTCACTGCCCTTATGCGGGCCGTCGTTTCCTGCAGGTCAAAAAGGGTGCGGCCGCAACTGGGGCAACTGATGTATTCCGTCTTCGAAATCCTTGTCCTCGTTGCCTGCAGGATGCTGAACGCTGTATTGTTGATGAATTGTTCGGTAGAGCGATGCTGGAGGTAATTGCGACCGGACAGGATAACCGATGAGAGACCACCGATAACCGGGGCGGGCGAATGGTGAATTGTCAATGGTGAATTTGCTTCCGCGGATTCATCGGTCATCGGTTGCCGGTTACCGGTCATCCCTTCGTAGCTTCCCTTTGTCATTCCCAAACACACCCCATCGCCCAAGCCGTCAAGCAGGAGGGCGCCGGTTTCGGTGGCGAAGTGAATGAGGTGCTCGTCGGGGGTTTGCCAGTAGCTGTCCACTGTAAGGATGACGGGGTTGCGGATGCCGCGGTTCATCAGCTCCACGAATTTCCGACGTACGGCAGGCATGGCATGGGGATGCGTGCTGCTAAGGCATATGACAACAGTGGGATCGGAAAAATTCATTTCTGCTGTATCGGGTGCATCCAGCGGAGGGATGTCTTCACCCGAATAGCAGTCGATCATCACAAAATTCAGGCGGTCGCTTTTGGCTTTAGCCTCTGCGTAGCCGCTGTCCTGGTAAATGGGAAAGTATTTCTCACGGAATTCTTTCAACGCGGTTTCGCCGATCTCTGCAAACTTCAGCAGACCGTCTTCCCAGGTAGCGGGATATACAATCACCCTGAGGGTTCCCGGCAGGGCAAAGCGGATGATCTGGTTACCCGTAAACACATAATCCGCGGCCGTATCGGCTATTGTCCATTTATCACTCGCTTCATCATAGCTGTACCCAATGCTTTCCAGGTGGCCCGGTTCAATCGAAGCAACTCGGCTCAGGTCAGCAATTACTACAGGCATCTGGGCTCCGCCAATATTCTCCACGGCCATCGATGCACGTCTTTTATACTGAAAAGGACTGTACGGTAATCTGTCCACGGTCCACGGTCCACGGTCCACAGACGCCACCGTAGGGGCACCTGTCTGCACAGGGTTCAGACTCAGGGCTTCCTGTTTATGACTTTGATTTTGAGCTTCCACCACATAGTTCTCGTCTGCGGACTGTGGACCGTGCAGCGCCTGCGGCAAGCCTTCGGCGGCCGAAGGGACCGTGGACCTCTTCTCATACCTTCTAACCAGGTCCCGGCAAACAGGTATTTCTGCTTCAGGGTCCTCGGTCAGGGACACGCGGATCGTATCGCCTAATCCATCCTCCAGCAGAGAGCCGATGCCAATGGCGCTTTTGATGCGGCCGTCCTCGCCATCGCCGGCCTCGGTAACACCCAGGTGCAGCGGGTAGCACTCGCCAAATTCATCAAACATGGTTTTCACCAGCATGCGGTAGGCCTGAACCATCACCTGCGGGTTGGACGATTTCATGCTCAGCACGATATTGTGGTATTGCTCGCCCCGGGCAATGCGCAGGAACTCCATGGCGCTTTCCACCATGCCAATGGGTGTATCGCCGTAGCGGCTCATGATGCGGTCGCTGAGAGAGCCATGGTTGGTGCCGATGCGCATGGCGGTGCCGTACTCCTTGCAGATGCGTACCAGCGGCGTAAACCGCTCGGCAATACGGACAATCTCCTCCTGGTAATCCGCATCGGTGTATTCGATCAGCTCAAATTTTTTCTTGTCTACGTAATTGCCGGGGTTCACCCTCACTTTCTCCACGATGCGGGCAGCTATCTCGGCAGCGTTAGGAGTGAAGTGAATATCGGCCACCAGCGGCGTTTTGTAACCACGGCGGTGCAGCTCGTTCTTTATGTTCAACAGGTTCTCGGCTTCTTTTTTTGAAGGCGCAGTAATGCGCACCAGCTCGGCCCCGGCCTCTATGCAGCGGATGGTCTGCTCCACCGTGCCCAGGGTATCCATTGTATCGGTGGTGGTCATGGTCTGAATCCTGATAGGGTGATGGTTACCCAGCAGCAGGTCGCCGACCCTCACCTCCCTCGTCTTCAGACGCCTGTATTCCGTAAGCCGCTCGCAATAAAACTGCATGTCCTGAAACATATTAGGGAGCAAAGTTAGTCAAATCGTGAATGGTCAATGGTGAATGGGGGCCGCTTATTGGAGGAGATGCTTTTCTTTAGTAGGAGTCATCATATTTCAAATATTCAATATTCAATGCTCAATACTCAAGTGCGTTCATTGTTTACGATCCTCTCCATTAGGAACGCACTTGAGTGTTGAGCATTGAATATTGAGTATTAGAACAGAAGGATTGCCTGCTACAATAATGAGCCTGCCCCTGTAAGCGGCCCTATTCACCATTCACGCATTCACCTCTACCAATCCTTGGCCTGGCCGGAGCCGGTTTGGCGGCTGCGGTTCTGGAGGCGCTGCTGGAGCTGCTTTTCCCTTTCCTGGAGGAGCTTGAGGCGCTGTTCGGCTTCGCGGCGGCTCATTTTAGAGGGATTCTTTTGCTGCTCCTGCTCTTTTTTCTTTTGCTGCTGTTGCTGCTTTTTTAGTTCGAGAAGGGCTTTCTGGAGGTTTTCGCGGGCCTGCTGGTCGCCGGGATCGAGGCGGAGGGCGTGCTTGAAAGCTTCAATGGCCGCCTGCCAGTCCTTCAGCTTTGTATGGGCTACGCCTGCATTGTACCAGGAAGATGCCCTCAGGCGGGTATCGCTGCCGTTTGCGCCCATGTCCGAAAAGTGGCGGATAGCCTCGTCATATTTCTTCTGGCGGTAAAGAGCGTTGGCCAGGTTGTAACGGGCATTGGGATTGTTGCCGCTGCCGAGGGCTTCGCGGTATTCCCTTTCCGCCAAGTCGTACTGGGCATTGCGGTAAAATTCGTTACCCTGGTGGATGCGGGTGTTTGTCTGGGCCAGCACGCCAAGGCTGATCAGTGTTGATAATATGAGCAGGAAGAGTTTCATGGGCGGGGTTCTTTTTTGCGGTTCGGGAGGAGGATTTCCAGCAGCAGGAGGAAGGCCATCGGGATCACAAGCCACAGGTAATAGGTATGGTAGGTGAACAGGGACGTATCGGCCAGCGCCTTTTTTTCGATGCCTGAAAACTGCTCCAGCAGCTTCTCCACCGCGGCATCGGTACTTTCCAGGAGAATGTACTGCCCCTTTCCGGCCACAGCCACCTGTTGCAGGATCTGCTGGTTGATGCGGGATAGGACCACGTTCCCCCCGGCATCCCTTCGCGGGGCCCGGGTAGCGGGGTCGATGATGGTAGCTCCTTCGGGTGAGCCTATGCCGATAGTATTGATCATCACCCCACGGGAAGCCGTTTCTTCGGCCGTTTCGAGGGCATTATCGTCGTGGGTTTCGCCGTCGGTGATGAGCACGATGGCTTTAAAGCGCTCCTTGTCCTCGAAGGTGAGCAGGCATTTATCCAGCGCAGCGCTTATGGCTGTTCCCTGCTCGCTGATAAGGGAAGGATCTGCGTTAGATACGGCCATGCTTACTGCGCCGTGGTCAAAGGTCAGGGGCACCTGTACATAGGCGTTTCCCGCAAAAAGCACCAGTCCCACCCTGTCGTTGGGCAGCCGGCCTACCAGGCGGGAGACGAGCTGGCGGGCCCGGGTAAGGCGGTTGGGCGCCAGGTCGGTAGCCAGCATGCTGTTGCTGATGTCCAGCGCAACCACCACGTCAATGCCTTTTCGCACATCGTTTGAGGCGGCATCGGGCCTGCGGGGATTGGCCAGCGCCAGGCAGCCCAGCGCAAAGGCAAGAAGAAGAAGAAAAAAGCGGATGCCTGCCAAAAGCGGCGAGTGTCCCTTCAGGAGGCTCTTCACCAGTTTTGCATCGCCAATACGCTTTACGGAGCGCCTTCTCCACAACAGCCAGCCCGCATACAACAGCACAAACAGTCCCAGGCCGCAAAGCAGCCAGAACGCCTGAGGATATTGATATTGCCAGTTCATTGTTCGCGCAGAGGGGGCAAAGAGTATGCTAATTTACAAGG
>DASWNB010000518.1:0-4340 GCA_036399455.1 Flavisolibacter sp.
TGTATCCGCAGCGGCGGCAACAATGGCGGTTGACCTTTGAGGAAAGAGTTATAAAATATGAGTACTTCCTTTATAAGTATGTCCATGCTCCAGGCATCGCTAATGATGTGGTGCATTACGTAGCAGAATATCCAACTGCCCTCTTCCATACGGAACAGGGCGGTACGGAACAGAGGACCGGAAGACAGATCAAAAGGCTGAAGGAATTGCTGCTGTACCAGCCTGTGGGCTTTCTCTTCCCTGCCGCTGTCGTGGCGCAGGTCTGCTTTCAAAATTGTGAAAGCCAGTTCCTCCGGTGTTTTGATGTATTGCCTTACCGTACCTGCGTCGCTTCCCTTGAAAACAGTCCTTAGTATTTCATGGCGGGCAATGAGGGCGTCAAAGGCAGACTCGAAGGCCTCTTCATTCAGGCTTCCTTTAACTACGTAAACGCCCGGTATGTTGTAACCCACATTACCTTCTTCAAACTGGCTGACAATCCAAAGGCTGCGCTGTGAGGATGACACGGAATACGATTCCTGTAAAGGCATCTTCCGAATAGGGGTATAATCGTCCTTCCTGTTCCTGTAATTAGTAATGAAACTGATAAGATCCTCCTTGTGGCACCTTATCTCGTTTAACAATTCCTGGTTCAGCACGCCTTTCGGCGCCTGTATGTCCAAATTTCCATTAACCAATTCTATGCTTACATTAAGCTTCTTGAGCTTTATATATAATTCTGACATCGATGACTTTTACCTTTAATCTGGATTATCCAGTAAACCAATGCAGGCGCTATCACCGGAAAGCACCAGGGTGCCCGCCATGCTTACAAGGCCCGGCTGCGGTGACGGTTAACGTGGCCAGGGCGATCACGAACCCGGCCCTATTCTTTACATGAAACAGGGACACAGAGGCGATACTTTTAATTCTCAGCGTTAGTACGCCAATACGCTACTATTTTGTCCAATCTCGTTTCCATTGGTACCGATTCATTTTATCTGATGTTACCTGGAAGCACCAGGCACCTGCTTAGATGGTGAATCTTTCAGTGTCATCAACTTCATCAACCTTCTTGTTCGCCCAGTAAACTTTTTTATTTCGCCAGCTATTGCTTCAATGGTAGGGTTGCTGAAAAGCGTACGCATGCCCAGATTCACATCAAACTCCTTCTTTATACGATTGGCCAGCTTTGTTAGTTTCAGGCTGTGGCCGCCCAGTTCGAAGAAGTTGTCCTTCACTCCTATCTTTTCCCTGCCCAGCACTTCCTGCCAGAGGGCCACCAGCTTCTCTTCGGTTTCATTACGCGGCGCCACATAATCTGCGGAAGTTCCCATCCCAAAGCCGGCAGGATCAGGCAATGCCTTGTAGTCCACCTTGCCGTTGGCAGTGAGGGGAAGAGCATCGAGCTGCACATAATGTGCAGGGATCATGTAATTGGGAAGGCTTCTGCCCAGCCATGTCCTCAGCTCTGAAGCGTTGAGTTCCTGCTTGCCTGTCACATAGGCCACCAGTTCCTTTTCGCCCTGCTGGTTGGTTTTTGCAACCACAACACAGGATCCGATGCTCTCGTGATTTTGCAGGACAGAACCGATCTCTCCCAGCTCTACCCGGTAGCCTCTCACCTTCACCTGCTCATCTTTGCGGCCCAGGAATTCAATAGAGCCGTCTTCCAGCCAGCGCCCCAGGTCACCCGTGAGGTACATGCGTTCGCCGGTTCGGAAAGGATTAGCCACAAACTTTTCTGCGGTGAGCTCCGGACGGTTCCAGTAGCCCTGCGCCAGGCTTTCGCCGCCGATGCAGATTTCTCCCGGCACTCCAGGCCCTTGCAGGTTCAGGCGATCATCCAGGATATACACCTCTGTGTTGGAGACAGGCTTACCTATAGGAATGTTTGGGGTTTGATGCGTTACCGTACCGCTGGCGGCCACGACCGTGTTTTCGGTAGGACCATAGTTGTTGACAATAGCATACTTCCGTCCTGTAAACGAGTTCAGCTTGTCGCCACCCACCAGCAGGAAGCGCAGCGATGAAGGCTCTGCTGCCGCAATAAACTGCTCGCCTATCTGCGTAGGCAGGAATCCGATGGTAATGCGGTTCGCTTCATAGTATTCAGCCAGCTTGTCGATGTCCAGACGTATATCTTCAGGAACTATGTAAAGTGTTGCTCCGCAGATAATGTAAGGGAACAGCTCCCATGCCGATGCATCGAAAGCCACACCTGCATATAAAGTGGTACGGTCTTCTGCCTGCACACTGAAGTTGCTGTTGTGCCAGAAGCAGAGGTTAGCCAGTGCCCTGTGCTGCACCATCACACCTTTAGGTTTGCCGCTAGAGCCGGAAGTATATATGACATAGGCAAGATCGGAAGGCTGAAGGCCTGAGGCCGAAAGGTCCTCCCTGCTGTGCTGCTCCTGTTCCCTGCTGAACTGCTCCAGTTCTTCCGGGTTGATGAGGACTTTGCTCCTGCTGTCCTCCAGCATATAATCTATGCGTTCCTGTGGATATTGCGGGTCAATGGGTACATAAGCGCCTCCTGCCTTGAGCACGGCCACGATAGAAATGACCAGTGCCGGACTTCTTTCCAGGCAAATAGCCACCAGCTCCCCGGGCTGGATGCTGTATTTGTGTTTCAGATAATGAGCCAGTTGGTTGGCGTGCTCGTTCAGTTCCTGGTAAGAAAGTTTTCTTTCCTCAAAAACAAGGGCGGTAGCTTCGGGCGTCCTTCTCACCTGCTCTTCAAAAAGCTGTGTGATGGTCTTGTCCCGCGGGTAATCTACGGCCGTTCCGTTGAACTGCACCAGCAACTGTTGCTTTTCTTCTTCCTGTAAATAATCCAGTTGCTGTATCGGCTTCTGCGGCTCGCGGATAATAGCGGACACCAGCCGCTCCAGGTGGCGGACCATCCGCTCTGCTGTGGACGCAGTGTAAATGTCGCTGTTGTAAGCCAGCACCAATTGCAGCTCATCCCGTTTTTCACTGAAGGTGAACGAAAGATCAAACTTGCTCCCCGTGGCCTCACTGTCACCATAATTACTGATGCGGAGTCCACCGAGATCCTGCAGGGCACCACCACCACTGCGTTCGTTGTTTTGCAGTACCACCATCACATCAAACAAGGCACTTCGGCTCAGGTCGCGACGGAGGGCGAGCAGGTCAACGAGTTCATCGAAGGGATAGGCCTGGTGCTCGTAAGCATCGAGGGTTACCTGCTTCGCCTGCTCCAGCAGCTCACTGAAGCTCTGCTCACCATTGAAGCGGGAGCGAAGGGCCAGGGTGTTTAGGTAAAAGCCTATCTGCTCCTCCAGGTCGGCGTGCTGCCTGCCTGCAATGGGTGAGCCGAGGATGATGTCTTCCTGGCCTGTGTACCTGTACAGCAATGTATTCACGGCTGCAAGGATGCCCATGAATAATGTTCCTCCCTGTTGCCGGGTCAACTCTTTCAGTCCCTTACTTAATTCCGCATTCAGAATCAGATGAACAGCTTCCCCGTTGTAGGTTTTAACGGCAGGGCGGGGCTTGTCGGAAGCAAGCTCCAGCACAGGGATTTCGCCTTCGAATTGCTTCATCCAGTAGTCCTTGTGTGCCTGCAGGCGCTCACCACCCAGTTGCTGCTGTTGCCAGGCTGCATAATCCTTGTACTGGATGCGCAGCGGGGTTAAGGAACTCGCGACTCCTCTTGCATGTGCGTCATAAAGCTGCAGCAGTTCGCGGGTAAGGATGTTCATGCTCCAGCCATCGCTGATGATGTGGTGCATCACGTAGCTGAAGACCCACCTGCTATCCTCCGTTTGATAAAGGCTGGCCCTCAGCAGCGGACCGGCAGAGAGGTCAAAGGACCTGGCAAGGTCTTTCCCTATCAGTTCTTTCACCATCAGCTCACGGCCAGCCTCACTGCGGAGATCAAAGTAGTCAAGAGCAAAGCCTGACGTTCCGGGCAACTGGATGAACTGCCTTACTTCGCCCTGTTCGTTCTCCCTGAAGGTTGTGCGGAGGCTTTCGTGTCTTTCAACCAGTGAAGCATAAGCTGCTTCAAAGGCTTTGCGGTCAAGGCTTCCTTCGAATACGCAAACGCCGGGCATGTTGTAGGCCCTGTTGGCTTCTTCAAACTGGCTCAGTATCCACAGCCTGCGCTGTGAAGAGGACAGGGCATAATCCTTCTGCGGTTCCACAGGTTCTATCGTAGCAAAGGAAGTTCTTACCGACCCTTCAATCAGCCTCGCCTGGTCTTCCAGTATTGTCTCCGCGAAGAAATCTTTCAATTCAATCTTTACCTGGAACTCTTTATGCACCAGGGCTGCAAGACGGGTGGCTTTCAGGCTATGACCGCCCAGCTCAAAGAAGTCATCTTTCATGCTGAC
>DASWNB010000519.1:0-3265 GCA_036399455.1 Flavisolibacter sp.
GGGGCATGATCTTTTTCAATCCTTCGGCGCAGTTTTTCAGGCCGGTCTCGTCGTCCATGCCGCGGCGGTTGCCGCTGAAGCAGATGAGGTTCTTATAGCCTGCCTGCGCTACCAGGTCTATGTGGGTCGTGTAATTTTTTAGGAGGGCAGGGTGGTATTGGGTATCGTTCCATCCTTCGGTAAGGCTGATCTCCGCGCCGTTGCACATGGAAGAGTCGATGCCGTGCTTTTTAAGTATGGGCCAGTCCTTTGGCCCTACAAGGTCGATGGCTGAAAAGCCTATTGAGCGGACGGTGGTGCACAGCTCTTCCAGCGGGAGAAAGCCGTAGGTCCAGCGGCAGACGGAATGGCGGATGTTATTTTTCAGGCTCCTGTTCATTTTGGGCGAGCAGGCGGCGGCGGAAGCAAGGCCATGTGCGCCGCTGATGGCCAGGCTTCCCAGGGCCAGTTGCCGGAGAAGGTTTCTTCTGTTCATGATCGCGCATTAGGTTATGGGAGAGGCCGCAAAGCCTTTTTCGGTATTCTCTTCTGTGATCCGTGGTGTTTTCGTGTCGCGGAAAAAAAGCAGGAACAGCAGCACAACGGCGAGGGCGATGCCTGCCGGTATGAGCCAGATCATCTTCCAGTCATGGGTATCCCCGGTCTTGTAAGCATCCACTATAGGACCCGATACCAGTGAGCCGATCAGCATCCCGATGCCATAAGTAGCCAGTGTGATGAGCCCCTGCGCGGCGCTCTTGAACCGTTCACCCGCAAGGTTGTCGGTATATATCTGGCCGGTCACAAAGAAGAAGTCGTAACAGATGCCGTGCAGCACGATGCCGGTGATGAGCATCCAGTACGCTTCGCCGTTGTTACCGTAAGCAAACAGCACATAGCGGACGGCCCAGGCCAGCATGCCGATAGCCAGCATTCTTTTGACACCCCAGCGTACGAAAAGAAGCGGCATAAGGATCATAAAGGCAATCTCCGAAACCTGTCCCAGCGACTGCACGCCTGCCGTATTCTTCATTCCCTGTTCATTCAGGAAAAGATTGGTGAAGTTGTAGTAAAAGGCTAGCGGGATGCAAATGGCCACCGAGGCGAGGAAGAACAACAGGTAGGAACGGTTCTTCAGCAGCCGCAGGGCATCAAGCCCCAGCATTTCAGCTACCGAAGTCTTTTGGCCCTTCTTCATCGGCGGCGTATTGGGCAGCGTAAAGCTGAAAAGTCCCAGCACCAGCGAAGCAACCGACACCATCTTAAATGTATTCGCCAGGAGTGCTTCCCTGTTCTGTTCATCCCAGCCAAAAAAGCTTATGGTAAATCCGGCAACGATCCAGCCTACTGTTCCCAATACGCGGATCAGCGGAAAGTCCTTGCTTGAGTTGGCCACCTGGCGAAAGGAAATGGAGTTCACCAGTGCCAGCGTAGGCATGTACAGGATCATATAAACCAGGATAACGGGAAAGAAGCTGTCGAAATCTTTTAGCGTTGAGGCATACCACAGCAGTACGGCGCCGGCCAGGTGCAGGATGCCCAGGATCTTTTGGGCCGGGAAGAACCGGTCGGCGATCAGGCCGATGATGAAGGGAGCAATGATAGCGCCGATGGATTGCGTGAGGTAGGCAAAGCTGATCTCTCCGCCGCTGGCGGCCAGCGCCTTTCCCAGGTAGGTGCCCAGGGTAACAAACCATCCGCCCCAGATAAAGAAATTCAGGAACATCATGAACGAAAGTTGCAGCCGGGTTGTAGCTTTCATGCAGTAATAAGTTTTAGTGAACACTTGTTGGACGCAGGATGGAAGCAGGCAGTCGTGAGAGGCATGTTTGGTTTTTTGCTTTGTTCGTGGTCAGGGTTTTAAAAATACATCATTTTAAATAGCTTGCGCAGTTGCCCCGGATTTTGAATTAAGGAGATGGAAAACATGTTATAAAAAAATCTTCCACGGCTTAGGGGAAATGTAAGATTAGCTTGTCTCAACAGCAACAACCAGAAACAATAAACAATAAACCAGGAACTCTTCACTGCCGCTTCAAATTATTATGGAAGAATTTCCGTTCGCTATAAAATACCTTCCTAAATTTAGCCACCTGAATAATTACTGCTTATGGGAGATTTCCAGATAAAGGTCCAGCCAAAGAATTATGACGTTGTTATTGTGGGCTCGGGAGCCGGCGGAGGCATGGCGGCATACATGCTGGCCAACTCCGGACTGAGCGTAGCGCTGCTTGAAGCAGGACCTGATTACGACCCCGCCAAGAACATTACACAAATGAAATGGAGCTATGAGTCGCCGCGAAGGGGCGCCTCTACCAAGTTTCGCCCCTTCGGTGATTTCGACGCTTCTTACTGGGGCTGGGAGATCGACGGCGAGCCTTACACGAAAGCGGAAGGCACGAAGTGGGACTGGTGGCGGGCACGCATGGTGGGCGGGCGCACCAACCACTGGGGACGCATCTCGCTGCGCTTCGGTCCCAAGGACTTCAAGCGCCGCAGCATCGACGGCCTGGGCGATGACTGGCCCATCGGCTATGAAGACATCAAGCCTTATTATGACCGCCTCGACAAGATGGTAGGCATATTCGGCACCAACGAAGGATTGGAGAACGATCCTGACGGCATCTTCCTGCCGCCACCCAAGCCGCGCCTGCACGAGATGTTCATCAAGAGGGCGGCGGCGCAGGCAGGAGTGAATGTCATCCCCTCCAGGCTTTCCATACACACCAAAAAAATAAACGACTCCAGGGGCGGCTGCTTTTTCTGCGGGCAGTGCAACCGCGGATGCTCTGTATATGCCGATTTCTCATCCTCCTCCGTGCTGGTAAAGCCCGCAGTCGGTTCGGGCAAGGTGGACCTCTACACCTATGCCATGGCCCGCGAGGTGCTTACAAACAGGGAAGGACTGGCTACCGGCGTGTCGTATGTAAATAAAAAGGACATGCAGGAATACCAGGTGAATGGCCGTACGGTGGTGCTGGCCGCCAGCGCCTGCGAAAGCGCACGCCTGATGCTCAACTCAAAATCGCAGCGTCACCCCAACGGGCTGGCCAACAGCAGCGGCGTGGTGGGCAGGTACCTGCACGACTCTACCGGCGCAGCCATGGGCGGCATCCTTCCCGACCTGTTCGACCGCAAGCGCTACAACGAAGACGGCGTTGGCGGCATGCACGTGTACTCGCCCTGGTGGCTGGATAATAAAAAGCTCGACTTTCCCCGCGGCTACCACATCGAATACTGGGGCGGCATGGGCATGCCTTCCTACGGCTTCGGATGGGGCATAGAA
>DASWNB010000520.1:0-2595 GCA_036399455.1 Flavisolibacter sp.
GGTTTCAAAGGTGGGACCGGTAACGCCGAAAGGGACATAGAGGTAAAGGGAGGCGTTTACTTCGGCGTTACCGGTCCCACCTTTGAAACCAGGGCGGAGTACAAGATGATCCGCAAGCTGGGCGGTCATGCCGTAGGCATGAGCACCGTGCAGGAAGTGATAGCCGCCGTGCACATGGGCATGAAGGTATTTGCCATGAGCGTTATAACGGATATAGGCATCCGCAAGGAAGATAACGTTATCACTCATGCCGAGGTGCTGGAAGCCGCCAACAAGGCCGAGCCAAAGCTCTCCGCCATCTTCAGCCAACTTATTGCAACTATCGGTTAAAAGTTGAAAAGACTGTTTCATAGGATATTGCTGCTGATCCCGGCCCTGCTGGCCGCCGGCCTGCTGATGGCACAGAGGCCCGGCATTATCAGGGACATCGGCAACCGCCTTCCCACTGGGGGAAACCGCGGGGGAGCACAGCCGGGCGGAGGCGATACGCTGAGAAGAAGGGACAATACCGAGGACAGCATCACCATCCGCTACTACTACCTCGATTCCACCCGGGCCTTTACATTTGACAGTTCCATCCGCGATTTTACCCTGAGGTTCCCCATACCCGCCACTCATGTTTACCTGGGAAATACAGGTGCGGCCACCCGTTCGCTCCTGTTCGCTCCGCCGGCCCGCACCGGCTTCGACCCGGGCTTTCATGCCTTTGACGTGTATAAGCTGGCGGTGGAGCAGGCACGCTTTTACAATACTACGCGTCCGTATACGGAACTGGGTTATATGCTGGGCGCCAGGGCCGAGCAGATGATCGACATACTGCACACGCAGAACATCCGGCCTTCATTTAACGCCTCGTTCCGCTACCGGCTGATCAATGCCCCCGGCGTATTTAAAAACCAGAAGACCAACCATAACAACTACCTGTTCACTACCTGGTACCAGGCGCCGCGAAAGCGCTACAACAACTACTTTGTTCTTCTTAATAACCGGCTGCAGGCCTCCGAAAGCGGCGGCATCCGCAACGACGAGAACTACCTGGACGATCCCGATTTTGCCGACGACCGCTTCCTGATACCCGCCAAGATAGGAGGGGAGACCCAGGCCAGCCGCAACCCCTTCAACACCATACTGAGCACGGGCAACCGGTACTCGGAATTTACCCTGTTCATGCGCCAGCAGTATGACGTGGGGCGGAAGGATTCCATCGTTACCGATTCCACCGTCATCCCGCTGTTCTATCCCCGCCTGCGCTTTGAGCACAACCTCCGCTACGGAACCTACGACTACCACTTCCGCGACGAGCTGGGGGATTCCACTTTTTACAAGGACAATTACGGTATCACCTTCCGCGACCGTACGGACACCCTGCTGCTGACCGACAACTGGCGTGAGATCTCCAACGATTTTTCCATCTACCAGTTTCCCGACGCCCGGAACCTGCGCCAGTTTATCAAGGCGGGGATTGAAATTCAATTGCTGAAAGGAAAGTTTTCGGGGGGAGATGAATCGCTCCACAACCTCATGGCCCACGGCGAATACCGCAACCGTACCCGTAATGCCAAGTGGGATATGCTTGGTGCCGGACGGCTGTACATCAACGGCTACAACGCCGGCGATTACCACGCCTACATCAGCCTCGAACGCTTTTTGGGAAAGAGGCTGGGCGCCCTGCAGGCCGGTTTTGAAAGCATCAACCGTTCGCCTTCCTACATCTATAACCAGCAGAGCAGCTTTTACCTGGATGCTCCGAAGGACTTCGGCAAGGAAAATACCACGCACCTGTTTGCCCGCCTGCGGAACGATGCACTGCGGCTGCAGCTCGGAGCCGATTACTACCTCATCAGCAACTACCTGTACCTGAACGGGTACTACCAGCTTCAGCAGGAAGGAGCACTGTTCAACGTGCTGCGCCTGAGCGCCCTGCGCACCTTCCGCCTGGCAAAGAACGTGAACTGGCACGCCGAGCTCTACCTTCAGCAAAAGACCGGCAATGCGCAGGTGAACTTCCCCGCCCTCTATACCCGCAACCGCGTGGCTTATGAAGGCAACTTCGGCTTTAAAAACCTCAACTTTTCCGGCGGCCTGGAGATCAGGTACCATACGCCTTATAATGCTGATAACTACTCTCCCGTGCTGGGACAGTTCTTTTACCAGGATACCGTCCGCATCAGCAACCTCCCCGATGTGCACGCTTTTGTGCATTTCCGGATCAAGAGCTTCAGCGCCTTTGCCCGCCTCGAAAACCTCAACACTGCCCGCACCCTCGACGGCTTCGGCTTCACCAACAACAACCTCGCTGCCCCGGATTACCCCACCCCGGGCATGTTCCTGCGTTTTGGGATATTCTGGAGTTTTGTGAATTAGGAGAGATTAACCGCCAAGACGCCAAGACGCGAGGGTATTCACGCAGGGGGCAAGGGGCGGAGAGGGCGCCCGGTTGTGGTGGTCTCTTATATCTTATCTTTCCTTGCGTCTTGGCGTCCTGGCGGTTAACCCTTCCTCTTTGTTAAAACCCCGAGGCCCCTATGAATATCCGTCAGCAATTCTATCTTTGCAGAGCTACGCATGAAAAAGCTTGTCGTTTCCATATTGCTC
>DASWNB010000521.1:0-5497 GCA_036399455.1 Flavisolibacter sp.
TCGAGGTAGCCCACAACCGCGAAGGCATGGAGCAAATGCTCCTCCACCTTCAGCAGCTCCGCTTCCACCGCCTGCACATAGTACTTGGCATGGTAAAGGATAAAGACATAGACCAAACTCTCTCCCTCTTCCCCCAGAACGCCTCATACTACTTCACCCAGGCCCATATCCCCCGTGCCCTCGACGCAGAAATCCTCCGCGATAAGGCCGCAGCTTTTTCGCTCGAAGGACATTCCTATCCCGATGTAAATACTGCTCTGAATAAAGCCCTGGAGCAGGCGTCGGCTGAGGATTTGATCATTGTCTGCGGAAGTATATTTCTTGTAGCGGAAGTAGCTGTTGATCGTTTCTAGCTTCAGGTCTCTTGTTTCTGGTTTCTTGTTCTTTAGGCCTATCATTCACTCCATTACTGATACCTCATGTTTACCACTAAGACAGGGAGCCGCGAAGGCTGCACTAAGGAAGTGAATGATACACCTAAAGAACCAGAAACAAGAAACAACAAACCAGAAACTAATATTTCAGTTCTCCCAATCTCTCCAGCGCATACATGATGGTGTTCACGTGCAGGCTTTGCATCATGCGGTGTTCGCGGATGAGTTGTTTGATCTCGGGGATGGTGAGATGGAGCACTTCCACTTCCTCGGAATCATCGAGGTTTTGTTCGCTGACCTTGCGGCCGTTGCGGGCCAGGAACATGTGGGTGTAGTTATTAGTGGTAGAAGGGTTGGCGGAGATCTTTCCCAGGTATTCGAAGGTGTCGAACTCGTAGCCGGTTTCTTCCTTTACTTCCCTTCGGCAGGCTTCCTCGGGAGTTTCGTTGGGCTCGGCCACTCCGCCCGGCAGCTCTGTTTGTATGGAGTGAATGCCGTGACGGTACTGCCGCACCATAACCACCTTGTTGTCTTCCGTAAGACAAAACGCATTCACCCACTCGGGGTATTCATTAACATAAAAAGCGGGAACAACATTTCCGTTGGGCAACTCGCATTTATCCTTCCTTATCGTTAGCCAGGGCTCCTTGTGCAGGTACCCCGATTCGAGTACTTTCCATTCCATAGTGTTCAGTTCTTAATTAGTTCAAAGTCGTAGTTTCAAGCCGGAAGCCATAACTTTCAAGCCGGAAGCCATAAGTTCCAAGCCCTAAGCCGAAGGCATCTTCCTATCGTACCGCCTCTTCCATTCACGATTCACGATTGACGATTCACGCTCCTCACCATTCCCGCCTCGCCCTCAGTTCCGTAACGTGTGCCGTGTGATGGCGGCCGTGCCAGGCGTACATGCCCAGCAGGTGCCATAGGGTAAATTGCTTTTTGTGCTCGGGGTGAAAAACGGTCCTCTCCCAGTCTTCACGGGCGAAATGATCCAAAAATTCATGCCAGCGGCGGTGAAGAGCGTACAGCAGAGTGATGGAAATATTTACAGGCAGGTTCTGCACGTCGGTGGTGGTGGCCCATAGCTTTTCTTCGTAAGGCCTGATGGTTGCGTTCTCCTCCGTATAGCCCAGCTTAAAGCGGCAGTAGGCGTTCATGTGGCTATCCGCCACGTGATGCACCAACTGGTGAACCGTCCAGCCGCCATCGCGGTAGGGCGTGTGCAACTGCTGCTCGTCGAGGTTGGAAATGGCGCTCTCCAGCGCGTTGGGAAGAAACTTGATATCGGCCAGCCATTGGTCTTTCAGCTCTTCGGAATACGGCTGAACCTGGTACTCGCCGATGGGGTAACGAGGGTCCATGAGAGGGGTTTAAGGTGGAAGGTATAAGGCGTAAGATAGAAGGTATAAGGTATAAGGCTTAAGGCTTGGGACTTAGGGCTTGGGACTTAGGACTTCTGCCTTACACCTTTTACCTTCTACCGTTACCCCAGGATCTCCAGCAGCTCTATTTCAAAGTCCAGCACTGCGCCGCCGGGTATGCCGGCTCCCGCGCCGTTATCGCCGTAGGCTAAATCAGACGGCACCCAGATACGCCAGCGGCTGCCGGTGGGCATCAGCGGAAGTACCTGCTGCCAGCCTTTGATCAGGGCTGTGATACGGGCAGAAAAAGGCTGTCCCCTGCGGTAGGAACTATCGAATTCGGTGCCGTTAAGCAGGCGGCCGATATAATGCGCTTTGATGGTCGATTGCAGTTGCGGCTTCGGGCCATCGCCCTCCTGCACAACCAGGTACTGTATGCCGCCGGGAAGCTCCTGTACGCCTTCGGCCTGCCTGTTAGCGGCCAGGAATTCGGCGCCAGCCGCTTTTTCCTTATCAAGCTTTTCTCGACGGTTAGACTGCAGCTTATCAAATAATGACATAGAAAGTATTTTATTGTTTACGGTATGATTTGGCCGGGGCCTGCTCTTCCCTCAGAGAGTGGCCGGTAAGGTGAATGAACACATCTTCCAGGTTGGCCTGCTTCATTTCCTTCGGACGCTCAAAGCCTCCTGCCACAAGATCGTCGATCAGCCTGTCGGGTGATTCGAGCGCCACTATGCGGCCCGAGTCGATAATGGCAACACGGTCGCAAAGAAGCTCGGCTTCGTCCATGTAATGCGTGGTGATGATGACCGTAGTGCCGCTGTCCCTTATCTGGCGTATGAGGTCCCACAAATGCCGCCTTGCCTGCGGATCGAGGCCGGTGGTGGGCTCGTCCAGGAAAATGATCTTTGGTTCGTTGATAAGCGTAGTGGCAATGGAAAAGCGCTGCTTCTGCCCGCCGCTCAGCTCCTTTACTTTTGCTTTGGCCTTGTCGCGCAGGTTCACCATGTCCAGCAGTTCCAGCGCATTCACCTTTGCATTGTACAACCCGGCGAAAAGCTGTATCAGCTCCAGCAGGTTCAGGCCCGGATAGAAGCCGCTGGTCTGCAACTGCACGCCTATGATCTTTTTTATTTCGTTGGGATGCCTGTCCAGGTCAATGCCGTTGACGGAGATGCTGCCGGCGGTTTTATCGCGCAGCGTTTCAATGATCTCCAGCGTGGTGGATTTGCCCGCACCGTTCGGTCCAAGCAATCCGAATATCTCGCCTTCATACACGTCAAAGGAAATGCCTTTGACAGCTTCGAAGTCGCCGTATTTTTTTTGGAGGTCCTTTACGGAAATGATGATCTTTCTCTGCTCCATCAGGCGGTTTCCATGTTTTTAGCCAGGCAGGCTTCCAGGTCTTCCATCATCAGCCTGCTGCCAATGTACAGCGGTGTGCGCTGGTGCAGCTCGGTAGGTACTACATCCAGTATGGCCTGCTTTCCGTTGGTAGCCCTTCCGCCTGCCGCTTCCACGATAAAGGCAAAAGGATTGCACTCGTACAGGAGGCGCAGCTTGCCCTTGGGCTTGTCGGTAGTACCGGGATACATGAAGATGCCGCCCTTGATGAGGTTGCGGTGTACGTCGGCAACCATGCTGCCGATGTAGCGCTGCGTATAGGGGCCGCCGGTTTCCTTTGTTTTGTTCTGGCAGATGTTGATGTATTTTCTTACGCCTTCGTCGTACTGGAAGAAATTGCCGTGGTTGACGGAGTAGATCTTTCCTTTTTCAGGGCATTTGATATCGGGATGGCTCAGGCAAAACTCGCCGATGGAGGGATCGAGCGTAAAGCCGTTGACGCCACGCTTGGTAGCATAAACAAGCATGGTGGAAGAACCGTACACCACGTAGCCGGCAGCCACCTGGTTGCGTCCTTTCTGGAGGAAGTCTTCACGGATGACCGGCGTACCCCTGTCGGAAACGCGGCGGTAAATGCTGAAGATAGTCCCGATGGATACGTTCACGTCGATATTGCCGCTGCCGTCGAGGGGATCGAAAAGACATACGTACTTGGAGTTGCGGCTTACTTCGTCGTCAAAGGCTACGAACTCGTCCAGCTCCTCGGAAGCGATGCCGGCGCAGCTTACGCCCCGCTGGAGCACGCCCATGAACTGGTTATTGGCGAATATATCGAGCTTCTTTACATCCTCGCCCTGCACGTTTACGGTGCCGGCATCGCCCAGTATGTCTACCAGGCCGGCCTTGTTCACTTCCACGTTCACCCGCTTGGATGCGAGGCCAATATCTCTCAAAAGGGTGCTGAGCTCGCCGGTAGCATGCGGAAACTGGCGGAGCGACTGGATGGTAAATTCGTCAAGGGTTAAAACGTTTCTGTTTACAGTCATGCAGGGGGTGTTTGATTGGGACAAATATAGATACGTTTCGGGGTTTTGCTTTTTAGTTTCTAATTGACCGGTAGCCGTTAACCGATGACCGACAACCGATAACCGAGTTTAAGACCTGTGCTTTCCTTCGTGCCCCGCACCTCCGTGGTGGTCATCGGTCATCGGTGGTCGGTTAACGGTCATCAGCCCCCGGTTATCGGTTAACGGTTATCTTTGCCCCATGAAGGTGTTCAAATTTGGCGGGGCTTCCGTAAGTACTACAGACAGGATAAAGAATGTTGGAAGGATCATCCGGAAATATGAGGGAGAAAAGCTGCTTGTAGTAGTATCGGCCATAGGCAAAACCACCAATGCGCTGGAGAAAGTGGTGGAGGCATTTTTTGCCGGGAACCGTGATGAAGCGCTGCGCCTTTTTGAACAACTGAAGCAGGATCACCTTTCCATAGCGGGAGGACTTGGCCTCGATGCCTCGCAGCAACCCGACCTGAGCAGTTTCTTTACCGAAGTGGAATGGCTGCTGCACGACAAGCCTGTGCGTGATTTTGATTATTACTACGACCAGGTAGTTTGCGTAGGCGAGCTTCTTTCCACCTCCATCGTCAGCAGCTACCTTAATGCCGCAGGCGTTCCCAACACCTGGGTAGACGTTCGGGACATCATCCGCACCGACGATAATTTCCGCGATGCCCGTATCGACTGGCAGGTGACCTCTGAAAAAGTAAGCCAGGGCATTACCCCGCTTTTTGAACAAATTAATATTGTTCTCACCCAGGGCTTTATAGGCTCCACGGATGGGAACGAAAGCACCACGCTGGGCCGCGAAGGCAGCGACTACACAGCGGCCGTTTTTGCCAACCTGCTCGATGCCTCGGGGCAAACCATCTGGAAGGACGTGCAGGGGGTGATGAATGCCGATCCCAAATTGTACCGGGATGCGCAGTGGATCCGCGAGTTGAATTACAGGGAAGTGATCGAGATGGCTTACTACGGCGCACAGGTGATACACCCAAAAACCATCAAGCCCCTCCAGAACAAGAACATCCCCCTCTACGTAAAATCTTTTGTCGATCCCGACGCAGAAGGAACGGTCATACACAACCACATAGTTCCGGAGCTGCCGCCCATCATTGTGTACAAGGAAAGCCAGGTGCTGATGCAGCTCAGCTCCCGTGATTTTTCTTTTGTAGGCGAAGGGCTTACCGCCGAGCTGTACCGCCTTTTCGAAAAGATCAAATTCAAGCCCAACCTCACCCAGAACGCCGCCATCAGCCTTCTTTGCGTAGTAGACGCCCATCCCGAAAAAGTCGACCAGCTTGCCCACGAAGCCTCCGGCCTCTTCGACGTACAGGTAACCCAGGGCCTTACCCTA
>DASWNB010000522.1:0-1755 GCA_036399455.1 Flavisolibacter sp.
GCCGGTCTGAAGTACGTTCACTTCCACCTCTATGAAATTGGTATCGCCCAGGGCTGCCCCGGCGCGGTAAGTACCGTTCACGGTTTTAGGCAGGCAATCAAAGGTCACATCGCTCCGGAGCGAGCCCCTGGAAGGCTGGCCCTGTTCGAAGCTGTATTCTTTCTGGCAGGAAACAATAAAGAGCAGGCACAGTAAAGCAAGTACACAGTTAGTCAGCGTTTTCATTGCAGCTTAATGATTTTCGCTAAGCTACATTTTTTAGCGATATGAGATGTTAAAAAAGGATGACCGATAACTGACCACCGTTAACCGATAACCGATAACCGATAATCGCTTATCCTCGGTAAACGGTTGTCGGTCATCGGTTAACGGTCATCGGTCACCGGTTGCCGGTTATCGGCTCCCGCAAACTGCATCTGGTACAACTTGCTGTAATACCCGCCGTGGCGGAGGAGTTCGGAATGGGTGCCGGTTTCGCGGATTTCGCCTTTGTCAAGGACGATGATCTGGTCGGCGCGCTGGATGGTGGAAAGACGGTGGGCGATGACGATGGAGGTGCGGCCGGCTACCAGGGTCTGGATGGCTTTCTCAATCAGTTGCTCGCTTTCGGTATCGATGGAGGAGGTGGCCTCGTCCAGGATAAGGATGGAAGGATTGTACAGCAGGGCCCGGATAAAGGACAGCAACTGGCGCTGGCCTACCGAAAGGGTGGCGCCCCTTTCCATTACGTGGTAGTCGTAGCCTCCCGGAAGGGTGTTGATGAAATCGTGCATGCCGATGAGCCTGGCTGCTTCTTCCACTCTCTCTTTTGGTATGTCGGGATTACGCAGGGTGATATTGTCCATGACCGAACCGGCAAACAGGAACACGTCCTGCAGCACAACGCCGATGTTTTTGCGGAGCACATCCAGGCGCCACTCTTCCACGGGCCTGTCGTCGATGCGGATGCTGCCCCTGTTGATGCCGTAAAGACGGTTAAGCAGGCTGATGATAGTGGTTTTGCCGCTGCCGGTGTGACCCACGATAGCTACGGTATGCCCGGGTTGAACGGTAAAGGAAAGATCCTTCAGCACGGGACGGTCATCGGTATAGCCAAACCATACCTTGTCGAACTCGATCTTGCCGCGTACGCTGGCGGGGGCAAAATCGCCCTGCTGCTGTATATAATCCTCGTTATCCAGCACCTTGAACACCCTTTCGCTGGCGATCATGCCCATTTGCAGCACGTTGAACTTGTCCGCGATGATGCGCAGCGGGCGGAACAGCAGGTTGAGGTACATATAAAAGGCCATGAGCTTGCCCGCCGCCTGGTCGTCCTGGAAATGGGCCTGCTCTTTGGCAATCCACCATACAATGAGGGCAATGGAAATGGCCAGCACTATTTCCACTACCGGGAAGAACACCGAATAGGCGAAGATGGCCTTGATATTGGCGTTGCGGTGCTCCTTGTTGATCTCCTTGAACTTATCGGATTCCCTTTTCTCTGCCGCAAAGGCTTGTATGATCTGCATGCCGGTGAGGTGCTCCTGCACAAAGGCATTGAGGCTGGAAACGGCATTGCGAACGTTGTGAAAGGAGCGGTTCACGCTTTCCTTGAAGTAGTAAGTAGCCAGTATGAGGAGGGGAAAAGGTATGAGGCAGATGAGCGTCAGTTGCCAGTCGGTCCACAGCATCACCCCTACTATGCAGGCTATGGAAAGAATATCGGCAATGATGGGTATGAGCCCTTCCGCGAAGATGTCGTTGATACGTTCG
>DASWNB010000523.1:0-5061 GCA_036399455.1 Flavisolibacter sp.
AGCGCAGGTCAATGCTGCTGCGGGTTCCTTCAAAATCATCTATATAGCTCACACCTTCCGAGCCTTTCCCTATTTGAGGGGCATGGCCGGGCTTCAGCATGGCTGCTTCGGCGTAGGCGGAAATGGAAGAAGTGGTGCGGGTAGAGTAGAAAGGCAGCTTGTCCAGCCACTTGGACAGGCGGGGAATATCGTTCCGGTAATCCAGGTCCAGCCCGAACATGGTGTTGCGGATGGGGTCCTCGCCGTAAGTTGTTTTGGTAAAGAAGGGACGCTCACCCAGGCGTACGATGGTTCCCCCCAAAGTCAGGTGGCGGTTCACCAGGTAATCGAGCCTCAGTCCCAGGTAGTTCCTTTGCTGCAGGCCAAAGGCTGCGTTATTCTCGTATTGCACCTGCACGGGCAGGCCGGCATTGATGATGGCGGGGTTGATGACCCTGAGCGTACCCAGGTCGTAATTGATCTCGTAGTCGATGTTTTCCTGCAATACCTGTCCCCCGGCGGTTACCGACACCGAGCCGCGGGGAATGTTGAAGCCCAGTTGGTAGTCGGAGTTGCTGGAAGACCGGGAACGTCCCACAAGCTTGAACCTGTTCAGGTTGGCGAAGTTCTGTGCAATGGCCTTGATGGTATCGTACAGGGGGTAGAACAGGGTGCGGGAGCTGGAAAGCGAATCCGGGAACACGTATTCCAGGTCGTTGCCAAAGGGCTCCAGCACGGGAAAGACGATGCGGCTCTGCGAGGAGATCACCGTAAACCCTTCTATATAATCAAATACCCCGTCGGGCTGTGGGTCGTTCTGGTTGTTGAGGCGGTCCAGGTTCACCAGGGTAAGAATGGGCGTTCCCCTGTATTCCTGGCGCACGCTGTCGATGGGCAGGTATCTTTTCTGGCCCAGGCTCGGCTCTTCGTACACCACATCGAGCCTGAAGTCCTGGCGCTCCAACTGGCCGTAGCCAACGCTGTACACGTTCTTCATCATCAGGTCCCACAGGGGAAGGTTGGGTCTCTGGGAAGTGGATTTCAGGAGCTTGAGGAACAGCACTCTCTGGTTGTTCCCGCTGCTGTCCGGCGGCACATCCTGCGAAAACTCACCCACCTGGAACACCTGTCCGTTGTAAGTATATTGAAAGGCGATACCCAGCACTTCATCGGGCTGGAGGGGCTGGTTGAGCGAAAGGAAGCCTATCTGCTGGTTGAAATAATAATCGGAAGGCTGGAGCTTGCGGGCAAATGTCTTTTCAAAATCCTCTACTGGCTGAAGTCCCAGTCCGGTAAGGGCGCTTTGCACGTCGGTGGAGTTGCGGGCACCGGGGGTGCGCAGCAGGGTTCCATACAGGTCGTTGGCCGTGTTTCGCGGCAGCGAATCCGGCGAGCCGCCCCAGCGGGGATCGTAGGGAGCGCTTTCGCCCAGGTCCATAAAGCCCACTATGTCACGGGTGTCGGTAGTGGCGCCTGTGCGGTTGGTCACCCATACTTCTACCCTCAGTATCTGTATGTTGGAGCGCACCAGCGGCAACTGGGCCATGGCCCTGTTATAATGGTTTCGGAAGTAATGGGCCATCAGGAAGTGGCGGTTTTCCTCGTATTCATCGGCCCTGAGGCTGAAGGTCTGCGTGGCCGATCCGCCCTGGAGGCCGAGTGATTGCCTTTGGGAGCGCTGGTTGGCCAGCACGGTAGTGACGTACAGCCTGCCGAACTGGAGCTGCGACTTCACACCAAAAAGCGATTGGGCGCCCGGAATAAGGGTACCCTTTGACGAGAAATTGATGTTGCCCGCCTGGAATAATTTGAGGATTTCATCTTCCTTTCCCTGGTAATCCAGCTTGAGCTGGTTTTCAAACTCGAAGGTTGAAAGGGTGTTATAATTAATAGGAAGCTTGATCTTGTCGCCGATATTGGCATCCACCTGTAGCTGGGCGTTCATGTTGAAATCAAACCCGCCGAACTTCCGGGCCCTTTCGGGGAGGGTGGGGTTCTTGATGTTCTGTCCCTGGTAGCCTGCGGCGATGTCCACATAACCCGAGGGTTTTATATCCACCTTGCCGTTGCCGGTGATGCGGTTCACCCAATCCTTCGAGAAATTGAACTTTGGCTTTACGTTCCTTTTATTAAGGTTGGTGAGCAGGTTGGCCCTCTGGCGGAAATAGGCCTGTTCGTCGATGCGCCCCTGCAGCTCCAGGAATTCCTTCATGGAGAAGGTCATGGGCGTGCGGTAAAAGCGGCCGCCGATCTTTTCTACAATATAATATTGGTTCGTTTTGGGGTCGTACTCCACGGTACGCTTTATGAAACCAGTATCGGAAAAGTCAAAGGAATTGCGGTTGGGATAGGTATATGGGTCGCCGAAACGTTCCCTGAGGGGGTACTTCAGGGTATCGGAGCCGTTCTGGTCAGGGGCATAACGGGCATTGCCCTCCAGAAGGGAGAGGGACAATAGGATGGTAGCCGCCAACACGCGGAGGATATAGGTAGATTTAAAGCCCAAGTCGTTTTCTCACACAATTAGTTATTCAAAAGGATTACAGTATCTGTAATGATTTCTTGATCAACAGTTCCACGCCTATGCCGGGGTTCTGTTCCAGCACTTTTTGCACGGCAGCATCGGCCGCCTGGCGATTGATCCCTAAAGCAATCAGTGCATTTAACGCGTCGGTTTGCAAAGTATTGCCCTTCCACGGCGAAATATTTAGGTCGGTTTCAACGGGCTGCTTGGCCAGTTTATCCCTCAGTTCCACCACTATCCTTTCGGCTGTTTTTCTGCCTATGCCTTTAATGGATTCAAGGGCTTTGGAATTGCCCTGGACGATGGCCCGGCTGAGTTCTTCGGGCTTCATATAGGAAAGCATTACCCGGGCGGTGTTGGCCCCGATGCCGGTGATGGCCACAAGCTGGAGGAACATCTCCTTTTCCGCCAGGTCGAAGAACCCGAAAAGTATGTGGGCATCCTCGCGTACGATCAGGTGGGTCTGGAGCAGTCCCTTTTCCATATCCTGTATCCGTGAATAGGTATTCAGGCTGATCTGCACCTCATACCCTACCCCGTTCACTTCCACATGCACATAGGAAGGAGTTTTGCGTACAAAGCTGCCGTTCAAAAAAGCAATCATGGCGACGAAGATAAGGTGGTGAATGGTGAATGGTCAATGGTCAATGGGTGGTTTATGGCGGAGAAGTGTCATTTTTTTGCCAGAAAGCTGTTCAACTGGTTTTCTCTGCTGCGCTGCGCTTGCACAAAGCTTAACCGCCAGGACGCCAGGGCGCGAAGATATTTCACGCAAAGCCGCAAAGGAAAGAAGAACGCAAAGGATAACAGATAATAGACAACTGACCACCGGGGACTCTCCCCTTGCTTCTTTGCGTCTTTGCGTGAACCTGGCGTCCTGGCGGTTGGTTTCCCCGGCAAGCGCAGCGCAGCCATTCACCATTGACCATTCACGAATCCTTATCTTCGCGGTTCTTTTAAAAGCAGCATGATGAACCAGAAGATCACGGCAGCCATAACGGCGGTTGGAGGATATGTCCCGGAAACAAAACTTACCAATTTTGACCTGGAGAAGATGGTGGACACCAGTGATGAATGGATCCGCACCCGTACCGGCGTTGAGGAAAGAAGGATACTGAAGGAACCCGGCAAGGCTACATCCGACATGGCCGTTCCCGCCATCCGGCAGATCTGCGAAAAAAGAGGCATCTCCCCCGAAGAGATCGACTGCATCATCTGCGCCACAGTTACACCCGACATGGTGTTTCCCGCCACGGCCAACATCATTTCCGATAAGGTGGGAGCCAAAAACGCCTGGGGCTTCGACCTTCAGGCCGCCTGCTCCGGCTTTGTTTACGGCCTCACCGTTGGCGCATCCCTGATCGAAAGCCGCCGGTACAAGAAAGTGGTGGTGGTAGGCGCCGATAAAATGAGCTCCATCATCGACTACAGCGACCGCCAGACCTGCATCATCTTTGGCGATGGCGCCGGGGCCGTCCTGCTGGAACCCAATTCTGAAGGCTACGGCGTGCTCGATTCCATCCTCCGCAGCGACGGCAGCGGCCGCCAGCATCTCCACATGAAGGCCGGGGGCTCGCTCAAGCCCGCCACCGCCGAAACCGTGGCCAACAAGGAGCACTTCGTGTACCAGGAAGGCCAGGCCGTTTTCAAGTTCGCCGTAAAAGGCATGGCCGATGTAAGCGCCGAGCTGCTGGAACGCAACAACCTCACCGGCGACGACATTGCCTGGCTCGTACCCCACCAGGCCAACAAGCGCATCATCGACGCCACCGCCGACCGCATGGGCCTCTCCCACGACAAGGTAATGCTCAACATCCAACGCTACGGCAACACCACCGCCGGCACCATCCCCCTCTGCCTCTGGGAATGGAAACAGCAACTTAACAAAGGAGATAATATTGTCATTGCAGCTTTTGGCGGAGGATTTACCTGGGGAGCTACGCTGATCAAGTGGGCGTATTGAGAGGGAAGCTGTTGGCTGATAGCTGTTGGCTGTTAGCCTGTTCACATACGGCAATTGAGCATCCGTTACTTTGAGATAGTATTTAGTTTAACCGCCAGGACGCAAAGACGCAAGGCAAATATTTTAAACCCAGGAGCGCAAAGGAAACCTCTGCATTCTTATTCTCTTCTTCGCGTTGTGGCGGAGAATCCCTCCACTCAATTTAAATCACGTATGTTGATAGGCTGCACGGGAACAAGCCATCGGCTAACAGCCAACAGCCATCCTTCACTTCTTCCTGCTCCACAAAATGAAATCCGTCCCCGGTATATTCCCTACTTCCAATTGACGGAGAATGGTTACGAGCTGGCCGCGGTGGTAGGTGCCGTGGTTGAAGATGTGCGTGAGGACGAGGTAAACGGATTGCTTGAATTTTTCCCTTTTGTTGTTTTGGTAGATGAACTCGTGGTCGAGCATGTGCTCCTGGGCGTTCAGCACCCACTCGTGCCACTGCCTTGATTGGGCCATGAGGCCTTTGGCGGCGTCCTCGCAACTGCCGGTGAAGCTGTCGCTCGGGCGGACGATCTGTTCCAGCAATTTCATGCGCTGCCACCAG
>DASWNB010000524.1:0-13157 GCA_036399455.1 Flavisolibacter sp.
AAAAATGTCCGGCCTTACCCGGCAGCAGGTGTTCTCCAATATATTCCATCAGCGATTAATATTTGTATTCAGTTTTTGCACCGGCAGCCTTCTGCTCGGTCTCCATCTGGTCCTTGTACTTGGAGGGGCATTTCATCTGCAGGCGGGTGCACTCGAAAAAGCCGTCCCTCATGTAGCCGTTCAGGTCTATGCCTTCGCTTCTTTCGATGTCGGTAGGCTTGGCTTCGGTGTATACCACCTTGCTGCGCTTTCCGTCCTGGTCGATGGCGTAAAAAACCGTACGGTTGGGATCCTTCAGCTCGTTATACTCGATGGGCGACGACTTGTCCAGCTTTACCTTCACCACTACAAATTTTCCCTTCTTGTCCTGGGCGGATTCGAAGGTTTCATAAGTGGTGAGGTCCTTGATAAAAAAGGACATGCCGGCTATGGAAGCAACGGCCAGTATCAGCAGAACGATGTGGATTTTTTTCATACTCCGGGGATGGCTTTGCAAAGGTAGAGCAAAAAACGACAATCGACAACCGACGACCGATAACCGTGCCCTCATTTTCAACGCTTTCAGAGTTTTCACAAAACTATAATCCAAGTCCCAAGCCGTACGTCGTAAGCCGGGGAGTCCGGCATAGGGTTCATGACCTAAGACTTATGGCTTGTGACTTCCGGCTCCAATCGGTCATCGGTGGTCGGTTAGCGGTAATCCTTTTTTGCTTCTTCGCAATACCGTACTAACTTGCACAGCTTTCAAAAAAATCCGCATGATGGACTTCTCCAATTTCGACCCCAACAGCGTCGGCAATCCCAACAATAACATTTTTGGGCTGCCGTTCGCCGAAAACGACGCCCGGCTGGTGATCTTGCCCGTACCCTGGGAAGTCACCGTAAGCTTTGGCTCCGGCACAGCCCGCTCTTCCGAACAGATCATGAGGGCCAGCCTCCAGGTGGACCTTTTCGATCCCGATGTGCCGGACGGATGGAAACAGGGCTTTTATATGCGGGATACCGATAAGAAGATCCTCCTGAAAAGCGATTACCTGCGCAAGGAGGCCGAGCTTTATATAGATTATATCTCTAAGGGCGATATCGTAGCCAAGAACCAGTTCATGTGCAGAACCCTTCGCGAGGTGAACGAGGGCAGCTATTTCCTCAACAACTGGGTATACCAGCAGACAAAAGACCTGCTGGACAAGGGCAAGCTGGTCTGCCTCCTGGGCGGCGACCACAGCACACCGCTGGGCTTTATCAAGGCTGTTGCCGAAAAGCACGGAGACTTCGGCATCCTTCACATCGACGCCCACTGCGACCTCCGCGAAGCCTATGAAGGGTTTTTGTATTCGCACGCCAGCGTCATGTACAACGTCCTGAAGGAGGTGCCCCAGCTAAAGAAGCTCGTGCAGGTGGGCATCCGTGATTACTCTCAGGGCGAATGGGAATTCATACAGGAAACCGGCGACCGGCTGGAAGTATATTTCGACCGCGACATCAGGACCCGCCAGTTTGAAGGCGAAACCTTCCGCCAGATCGTGGACGAGATCGTAAGCAGGCTGCCGCAGAAAGTATATGTAAGCTTTGATATCGACGGCCTGGACCCCAAGCTTTGTCCCAACACCGGCACGCCGGTGCCCGGGGGCTTTGAAATGGAGCAGGCTCTTTATATACTGAACAAGGTGCACCAGTCGGGCAAGCAGCTCATTGGTTTCGACCTGGTAGAGGTAAGCACCAGTGAGAACGGGTGGGATGCCAACGTAGGCGCCCGTATCCTGTTCAAGCTCTGCAACCTGATGGTGGCCGGCAATCCAGCGTCCAATGCTTAGCATAACCGTAAAGATCGAAGGTGTCGAACGCCGTAAGCGAAGCGCTTCCCTCCTGCACATTGTGGCGGGATGCTTTCTCATAGCCAAAGGCGCCGATTATTACCGTTACCTGGGGTATGAAGATTTCCTGCCCGTGGCGCCCTTCTTTACTGTTGCCCTTATATCGGTTATTTATGGGCTCTTCCGCCGCAGGATAGACCCCGAAGCGCAAATGAACTACTGGCTGCGCCTGCTGCAGGTGGTGACCTTTACCATCCTGGGCGCACTGATGGTGGTGGCCGGGCGGCAGATAGACTATATCAGCCTTTTTCTTTGGACCTTTGTCACGCTGATGCTGCTCATTTCGGAAAAAAAGCTTTTCAGCGAAACCGAGCTGCTGCTGAAGGAAGAAGGCGTGCTCATCCCCGGCATCTACCGTTCGCACGTGGTGCCCTGGAACGAGCTCACCAATGTAATCGTCCGCCAGGATTTCGTCACCATCTTCCACCGCGACGAAAAATACCTCCAGTACCAGGTAATGCAGAGCCTAACGGACCTGGAACTGGTAAAGATGAACAGTTTTTGCAGAGAGAAGATTGAAAAGCAAGCTGTGAGTAATAAGACAGCTACGAGTAATTAGCTGCGAGCTTTGAGCCGCCGTATTCAGGCTGCACGCATCGGCTCGCAACTCGCAGCTAGTAACTCGTAGCTCTAAAAGGCCAACCACTAGAAACAAACATTATGTCCCCCTACATACTATATTCAGACGGCAAGGGAAACATTTTTGAAGATACTTCGCTCTATGTGACGGGAAGGAGCGGGTGGGATGCCCTGCCCATCCAGGAAGATGAGTGGATAGAGCTTCCTAACGGGGGCCAGCTTTATGAGCTGCCGGGAAGAAGGGGTATCGGCATCGATGTAAAGACCGGGGAGATGAGGCTTTGCGAAAAAGGCTGGGCCGTGGCTGCCTTCGTGCCCCCGGCGCATACCGGCTTTTACCTGGCTGCCTATGAAACCGCTCCGGGCGCTCCTACCCTGCCCCTGTTCTGCTATACCGCCGCGGGGTGGTACGACAACAGGTTTTATGTGCCCGCCACCCGCGTGGAGGAGGATATACGCCAGGACTGCGGAGGCTTTGACCAGCAAAAGGTGGAAACCGGCGTCAGCGACCTGCTGAAAGCCTATCCCCACAACCGCCTGGTAGCCCACCTGGCCAACAACTGCGCCCTGACCTATCACTGCCCCGCTGCCCGTAATTATTTCATGGGCCGATGGGAATGCCCCATACCTGCATCACCCGCCTGCAACGCCAACTGCGTGGGATGTATTTCCTTCCAGCCGGAAGACGAAACCATCGTATCCACCCAGGACCGCCTCACCTTCAAGCCTTCGGTGGAGGAAATAGTAGAGTATACCGTTCCGCACCTGGAGTCGGCGCCTTATCCCATCGTCAGCTTTGGGCAGGGCTGCGAAGGCGAACCGCTTTTGATGTGGGAAACCATCCGCAAGGCTATTATCGACATCAGGAAGCATACGTCCAAAGGCAGCATCAACATCAACACCAACGGCTCCAAGCCCGATGCGGTAAAGGCGCTTTGCGAAGCAGGGCTGGACAGCATCCGCGTCAGCACCAACTCGGCCCGCCGGGAGATATACCTTCCCTATTACCGTCCCAACAACTACGAATTTGAAGACATCATCGAAAGCCTGAAGATCGTGCGGGGCTATGGCGGCTGGACTTCCATCAACTACTTTGTATTCCCCGGCATGACAGATTCGGTAGCGGAGTACGAAGCGCTGCGCCGCCTTATCATCGATACGGACCTTTGCATGATCCAGTGGCGCAATTTCAACATAGACCCCGACTGGTACCTGGGCAAGATAGGCGCCATAGACCAGGGCGATATCCTGGGCATAAAGCAGTTGATGGAGCTTATCCGCGAGGAATTCCCCCACCTCAAATTCGGCTACTTCAACCCACCCATGGAGCGCATCAAAGGCCGCTACGATGCGGATTTCGCTCATTAGATGACCGATAACCGATAACCGATAAGAGACAACCGATGACCGACCACCGATAACTGATATGGCACCCGGACACGGAGGGATGCACAAGGATCGGTTATCGGTTGTCGGTCGTCGGTGGTCGGTTATCGGTCAGCCTATAACCTGATCGTTTGCTTCACCTGGGTCGTGTTGCTCATATAGCCCGGGCCGGGAACCATGGATGCGGGAAGGTTATGCTTCAGCAACTCCCCCGGCAGGCCTATGGCTCTTTCTATAAGAGTTACAGCAAGGGGAAGGCTGGCGGCTGTATGGAATTCCACCTCCACACCTTCTTTGGGAGGCGCATAGAAGGTGATCCTTCTGCTGGCAGCGGGTTTGTCTATGTGGCGTCCGCCCAGGGTCGTCAGTACAGAGCCTTCGGGAAGCGTAAGGTCAAAGGAATTGGTACGGGAGCCTGGCTTCACCAGCAGCCTGACCGCTCTTCTTCCGGCCGCCACTGAATCACTTACCACCTCTACCCTGCCTGTTTCCACTGCGGCTTTTTCGGCCTTGCTTTTCCATACATAAAAACCGGCGCCCGGGTAAAATTCATCGAAGCGCCCCTTGCCTTTTGCTGTAATGTATTTTGACGTCCATTCATCCCTTGACGGCTGGCCCGAAACCCAGAGGGCCTGCTGCGAATCGAGGTCCAGGGCATACATCAGCTGCGTCTGCAGGGGCTGTCCCTTGCTGTATCCCGAAGAGAAATGGGCAAGGCCCAGCCCGGCCACGATCAGCACAAGCGACAGGGCGGCAAGAAGGTTTTTGTTGACCGGGCCCACAAGCTTTTGAACAGGGATCAGTATGGGAAAGAAGAGGCAGAGAAAAACGGCCACCACAAAAGGAAAGCTCAGGCTGAACACAACAAAGAGCATATACACAAAGGGCACCCACAAGCCCAGGGGAAGAATGAGCAGCAGCATCTGGCCCAAAGCGTATTTCAGAGGCTTTTCCTCACAGCCCGTGTTGGTCAGGTATAAAATGAGCGATACCGCCAGTACCGGTATCAGCGGAATATAAAGAATGTAGGCGCCGGTGGGAACAAACAGCTTTATGGCCGCCATCAGCAATACAAGGAAAAGAAGCGATCCAGCAAAAAGCGAATCCGCTGACAGTACCTTTGCGGCCCTGCTGAACAGCAGCGAAAAGACCAGCAGTGCCAGTCCTGCCATGGTGATAAAATAATATCCCGAGTTGTAAAAATCCGCACCGTAGAAATTTGAATAATGGGGATACAGGGCCAGTACGGACTTTTGCAGTATCCACACAAGGGCCAGAACCAGCACCATGCTCACCAGGTACAGCCCCGCGCCGGCAAACATCTGCCGGATGTTGATCCTGCCCTTCCTGCGGCCAACCACCACAAAAGCAGCAAAAAGCAGCAGCGTAAGCGCCACAAGCACAAGATCCCAGGTCATGGAATAGATCAGCAGCCAGTTTCCTATGGGATTAAAAAAGATGGCGTCGCGGCTTTTTGTGCGGGTCAGGTCAAGGCCCGCAAAATGGCGCACCATGCCCAGCATAAGGTCCCCCTGGTGCTGAAGGCTTCGCAGGTCCATATTCTCCGGCGTATCGGTGGTGCTGTGATAGTGCGAGTGGCCGTTGATAAATGCCGAGTTAAGGCCCGAAAGACCCTTGCGTTTAAAAAGCGTGAAGTCGGAAAAATTCGGCATCATCTTATATATCTCGTAGGCAAGAGAATTGGCAACCGGCTTATCCGCAGCTCTTGCAAACTGCTTCATCATCCAGCCATTTCCCGCCGAGGTTTCAAATGTGAATGACACGCCTGAATTGCCACGTGCATCGAAGTTCAGCACCATGCCTACTTCCTTCAAAAGGTTGGAGTCGTTTACAAAGCGCTCTGCTCCCAGTTGGCCTACTTCTTCCAGGTCGGTGAACAGGAAGATAACATCATTCTTCAGCGGGGACTGTTTCCTGAGAAGGCTCATCGTCTCCAGCATTGCGGCCACGGCCGAACCATTATCGGCTGCGCCGGGAGTGTTGGGCTGGGAATCGTAGTGGGCCACCACCAGCACGGCCTTCCCGGGTTCTGTTCCCTTCAGGCGTGCAACAACGTTCCTGGCAGAACCGCCCAGGGTGCGGTCTTGGAGAAGCTTGATCCCCGTTCCTTCCTGCACGGAAGTTTCCAGTCCTGCCTGTGTGCAGTAATTCACAATGTAGGACCGCACTTCATCATGCGCCGGTGTGCCGGAGCTGTGGGGCTTCGCGGCAATGGCCTTTACATGTACGAGCGCCTTTTCGGCAGAGAATGATGTGGTGGCAGTGGCGGCAGGGGCTACACCGGGAGGCGTAAGGCTGCGGAAGCTTAACCAGATATAAACGGCAAGGAAAATAAGGATCAGGAGCCCTGCGGCTTTTTTGGAGTTGAACATGGTGGTGGTAAATTTTCTAATATTAAAAGTTTGGTTGCTTAACGTTCAGGCTTTCAGGAACCAGCCCCTTCGACACAAAGGCATATACCCGCTCCTCCAATTCCGGGTTCAGCCGGAATCCGTGCCTGCCTGCCACTTCATGTGAAAGCCTTTTATAAATATCCATGGAGCGGAGCATGGCCCTTCGCATATCAGTGATGCCCGTGTGAAGGAAAGTATCTCTCAGCTCGTCCGCCAGGTCCGCATCACACCACTCGTGTATCTTCCTTCCATTGTAATACACATCCATGGCCGGGTCTTTCAGCAGGGCATGCCACTGCAACATTCCTACCAGGCAGCCTTTTGCCAGGTTGTCCAGCACCACGGCGGCATAAAAAAAATCGGTTCGCAAAAGCTTGACCATCATCTTGTAATTCGTCTGCCAGAACTGGTGGTAATTTTTATGGAATTTCCTGGCGTCCACCGCAGTGACCAGCGGCTCATCCTTGCGGCTTTCGATCACCTGCGCGATCAGTTTTGCAATTCCCGTGGTGTCGTGGATCACTTCGTAGCCGCGCTTAATGGAATCGTAAAAAGATACCATGCCGCGCTGCACCATGCGCTTCATCTTCCCGGGCAAAATACCATCCAGCCCCTTCTTCTTTAACCAAAAATACTTCCCTGCAGTTTGAAAACGCGTCGCATTCACAACAATGACGTCAATGCAAAGTCCGTTTTCAAGCATGATGAGAACCACGTGTTCGTTGCCGCTGCTGCGGACAAACAGGGAGAGGATGTTATTGAAATATTTCTCCCAGGCTGAGCGGCTGAAGTATTCCTGCGGACGGGTGGTGAACAGGTAAAGGTCAAGGTCGGAAAGCGCATCCTGCCCACTGCTGCCGGACGAGCCAAAGGATACAATGGCCTTGATGTCGCGGCTGTGGGCGGCGGCTTCTTTAAGCTGCTGTACAACCGGTTTGATCCTGGCCTCTCCCCGCTTCGGTTGATGGCCTTCCTGTGCAACAAAGTTCAGCACCAGCTCTTCGAGGCGGGGATTGAGCTTATAGCCTTTTTTGCGGGCGAGGGCGCCCGCCAGTTCCAGGTAAAAACGAAGGGTGTTCAGAAGCGCGGCCCTCATCTCTTCCCTGCTGCCATGCGGAAAGCTTGCATAAAGACGCCTGATGATGGAAGGGCTGCCCCATTTCGATATATGGGCTCCGTTGTAATACACGTCTGTAAATTCACCGGGATTATTTTCCAGCACCGTCCACTCCACCATGCGTATCAGTACCTTCCTGATCACCGCATCCAGCACTACAATGGCATAAAAGAAATCGTTCCGTACGAGTTTCACGTTCATCTTGTAACAGGTTTGCAGGAACTGGTTGTAGTTGTGCTGGAATTTTTTTTCCGTGACAATGTCCTGTTCCTTCCCCTCCCCGTACTGCATGAATATCTGCCGGATGATGTTTTCAATATTCACCCGGTCATAGATTATTTCATGCCCCTGGTTAAGGAAGGAATGGAAGCTCATGATGCTTGCATTGATGGCGCGGCGGGCAAAGCGGGGCAGCAGGGCACTCAGCCTCATCCTTTTTAAAAAGAAATAATAGGCTCCCTTTTTAAACTCCGTCGCATTTACCACTATAATGTCCAGGCAAAGCTCGTTTTTCATGATGATGCGGTTCAGCTGAATGTTTTCCACCACATCCTTTACGATCACCCTGGAGAGCACTTCCCCTAAATTATCCAACCACCGGTTGTCCGATTCATCCATGTATTTCTTTGGATCGGTGGAGAAGAGGAACAGGTCCAGGTCGGAGTACTTATCCTGCTTCTGTGAATTGGAAGACCCAAATGAAACCACTGCCTGTATATCTTCGTTCTGACCGGCCAACTCACGGAATCTCTGAACAGCCCAGTCCAGCTTTTCTGTCATATTCTGTGTTCTTTTATCTTTTTAAAAATCAAGATCAATGCTTACGGCTTCCCTGATCTTTTCTTCTATGTGAAGTGTTATGTTATAGTCCGCTAATTTTAGCCGCGGATCGGCAATCACCTCTCCTGCCAGCTTCCTGAATTTTTCAAGGATGATCCGAACGGTTCCTTCGCTGAAAAGAGCGGGGTTGTATTCTATGTTGCAGCAAAGCCTGCCCTGCTCTTCAAAAAAATTAAAGGTCATTGGCAGACGGCTCACCTTATGGGTAAGAGGGTAAGTTCTGAGGGACAGCCCGTTTAATCCCGATACCTGGCTGAATGCAAATTCCGGGTTCTGGTAAACGATCATCACGTCAAAAACGGGACTGCCCTTTCTGTCGAGCGCCTTTTCAAAAGGGTATTCCTGGAAGGCGGCAGCTTCCAGCAGGGTAGCCCGCATCTGCTCCAGCAGACCGGCAAAGCCTGCATCGCCATCAACGATGGTCCTTAATACCACTGTATGAGCATACATGCCCAGTTGGTCATCCAGGCCGGGGATGTCTCTTCCGGAGGTTACCGTTCCCAGGCAGATGTCCTCATGTCCCGAGTGCCTGAAGACCAGCGCATTCATTACCGCGGCCAGGAGGGTGAACAGGGTGCTGCTCTGCGCCCTGGCAAATTCCTTCAGTCCGGAAGTTTCATTTTCCGTAAAAGCGAATGAGATCATACGGCCGTCAAAACCGGCGGAGGCCGTATGCCTGTCATAGGCGAAGGCAGGCTTGTGCCTGTAGCCTTTCAGCTTTTGGAGCCAGTATGTTTGATGGCTTTCATTTGCAGCAATGTGCCTGTTGAGCCATGTGGAATAGTCGCGGAACTGGAAAGCCAATGGGCTTGCCGCAATTTCCCGGCCGGTGATGCACTGGTTATAATTCAGGATCAGTTCCCGGATCAGTACTTCAACAGACCAGCCATCCATGATAAGGTGGTGAGCCGTAAAGACCAGGAGGCGAGGACCGCCTTCCTGCTCCACCAGGTCCATTTTCACAAGAAGGTCGTGCTCCAGGTCGAAGGCTGTGTATGCAATGGATGCAAGGAGTTCATCGGGAGATTCGCCCGCCGGCAGCTTATGTTCCTTTACCAGGAATGATGCTTCCGCAGCAGGCCTGATCCTTTGCCTGGGTATGCCGCCCGATTCTGTAAAGTTCGTCCTCAATATCTCGTGACGGCTGATGATCTTCTCCATCGCTTTTTGCAGCGAGGCCTTATCAACAATGCCTTCTGCCCGGTAGGCCGTGGACATATTATAGGCAATGGAAGCTTCAGTCTTTTGCGACACGAGCCACAGCCTGCGTTGCGCAGGCGTCAGCGGGTAATCATCCGCATCTTCAACGGGAACAATGGCATCCCTTGTCTTCTGCGGCGTGCTTTCCAGGTATCGTGCCAGCAGGCGGACGGAAGGATGCTCAAAGACCTCACGTATCGAAAGATCGAAGCCCAGTTCATTTTTTACTTCTGCGGCCAGCTTTACGGCATTAAGGGAATGTCCTCCAAGGGAGAAGAAATTTTGCGTGACGCCGGGAGTGCCGGCCAGGTTCAATATCGTTTTCCAGATGGGCAGGAGCCTTTCTTCCATCTCCGTTTGCGGGTGAAGGCTTGCGGGATCTTCAGAGGAGCCGGTATCCACCGCTCTTGCGGCCAGTGCCTTCCGGTCGATTTTTTTATTGGGCGTCAGGGGAAATTCTTCCAGTCCGATGATCACACGCGGGACCATATAATCCGGCAAGCGGGTCTTCAGCAGGTCGATAATGCGGCCGGCATCGGGTTGTTTTTCTTCAGGTATGATATAGGCTGCGAGGAAGGCTTCCGCATTTTCGCCTTTCCTGGCTACCACGGCGGCTTCCCTTATGCCGGGCAGGGCGGCCAGGTTTTTTTCCACCTCACCCAGCTCGATCCTGTATCCCCTGATCTTCACCTGGTTGTCCATGCGGCCGTAAAACAGTATCTCTCCTTGCTCATTCCATTTGCCCACATCACCGGTTCTGAAAATTCTCTTTCCCTTATCAAAGGGGTTTTCGATAAAGGATTCGGCGGTTAGTTTTTCATTCCTGTAATATCCCCTCGCCAGCCCTTCGCCGCCGATATATATGATTCCCATTGCGCCTACGGGCACGGGGTTCAGCCACTGGTCAAGGATATAAATGTCCGTATTGCCGATCGGCTTGCCGATATTCCCGGCGTCCTGCCGGCCCTGCACTTTTTTAAGCGTGGACCAGATGGTGGTTTCGGTAGGGCCATACATATTCCACAGATCACGGCAACCGGCACTGAGGTTTGCGGCCAGTTCACTGCTCAGCATATCGCCGCCGCAGAGGCATTTCAGGTTCTTATCTCCCTCCCACCCCGCATTGAACAATAGCTGGTAAAAGCTGGGTGTTGCCTGGATGACGGTAGGCTTTATCTCTGCCAGCCTGCTGATGATCTTTGAAGGTTCCGCAAGCGTATCCCGCCCGGCAACATAAACCGAAGCCCCGCATACAAGTGGAAGGAACAATTCAAGGATGGAAATGTCAAAAGAATAAGTGGTTACGGCAAACAGCACATCCGTATTTTTTAATCCCGGCTCTTCCTTCATGCTCATGAGAAAGTTCACCAGTGACCGCTGTGTTATTTCAACTCCTTTAGGATTGCCCGTGGAGCCGGAAGTATAGATGATATAAGCCGGATCATCCTCGCTGTAAGAACCGTGATCCGGACTGTATGGCTGATCCCCCGGCTGGTGGAATACCTGGTTAATGTCCAGCGCCAGGATGCCTTCGGGATTGAGTGCGGGAACGGGACCTCCCCGGGTCACCATTATTTTCGACCCGCTGTGGTCCAGTATGTATTCCAGCCGCGACACGGGGAAGGAAGGGTCGAGCGGGATGAAGCTTCTGCCTGCTTTTAAAATACCCAGTAAAACAACGGGCAGGTATGCGGAGCGTTCGAGCAGAACAGCTACGGGGGAACGGTCAGCCTTGCCCAGTGTGCGGTCCAGGTGACCTGCAAAGCGGTCCGACAAAGTTTTCAGCGTGCCGTAGTCAATTGCTGTATCATCATCCCTTACCGCCAGGCTGCAGGGGTTCGATGCGGCCTGCGCGTCGACCATCTGCTGTACGGTGGTGCGGGGAAGAGGTTTTTTTGTATCATGAGATCCATCTGTCAACTGCTGCCTTTCAGGAGCTGTGAGGAAGTTGATCTTGCTAAGGTTTTCTGACGGCCTTGCAGCCACGGCCTTCAGCAAAACTTCGATATGCCGTATCAGCCTTTCTGCTCCTGGTTCGTCAAAATAATTCAGGCTGTAATCAAAATGGATCTTCACATCTTCCCGCTCATCAAACTCGCGGACGTAAAGAGCCAGCGCCACACGCTCTGCGCGGTGGGTCAGCGGGATCACCTTTGTTCTTGTGCCGGCAAAAGCATGCGAATAATCATGTTTCTCAAAGGAAACAGTGATGTTGAACAGTTTCTCCAAACCGGCAAAAGCATTCAGCTCCTTTACCAGCTTGCCAAACGGGAACCGCTGGTGACGGTAATCCTGGCGGAGCTGGTTACGGATCAGGGTCAGCAGTTCGGGAAAGGACCGCTCAAAATCAGGCTGTATCCTCAACGGGGAGATCCCCATAAAAAGCCCGACGGTATTTTTATAAACCGGCTTTAAACGGTTCAGCACCGGCAGTCCAATGGCAAAGTCGTGGTTATTATAAAAGCGGCCGAAGTACACATAAAGCACGCCCAGGACCACATGAAACGTAGTCACTCCATTCTCCCTGGCCACCGTGTTCAGCTCTTCGTACAAAGCCCTGCTGACGGTCAGTTCCCTGCGGTTGCTCAGGATGTCGCTGCCGGATGTATTTCTTTTCGGGATCAGGTCCTCGGGTAAGGTGCCAAACCTGTTCACCCAATAGCCGCGGTCCTGCAGGTAGCTTTCCGATCCTTTATAGTTTGCATCTTCTTCCGCGAAGCTGGCATATGCAAAAGGATAGCGGGTCTGCACGGCGCCGGTTTCCAGTATCTCGTTATAATTTCTTACAAACCGCTGGTACATCAGGGAGGTGCCCCAGCCATCGGTGACCAGGTGGTGGTATACGGAAAAAAGGTAATGAAAGGAATCGGTGACCTTTATGATGCACGACCTGTGCAGGAGCTCTCCGCTCAACAGGTTGAAAGGCACTACAAACTGCTCCTGCATATAAAGCTCCGCCTCTTTTGCCGGGTCGGCGGCAGCGGAAAAATCCATGTAGTCCATCCGGAGCCCGCTAGTGTCAATAATGCTGAATCCCGGCTCGTTATTTTCCACGGCAATGACCATCCGCAAGGCATCGTGCTGTTCGATAAGGTCCCTGTAAGCGGCGTTCAGCACCTCTGCATCCAGCGGGCCGTTCACTTCTATCTTTGCGCCGATATTATAAAGTGCCTTCCCCGGGTAGAGCAACTGGTCGTAATATATATCCTGCTGCGGTAAAGTAAGTGCGGTCATTGGTTGGTGTTTATGTTTGCTCCCCACAGGCTTTCCTGCTCCATCATTTCTTCGCTTACGCGGATATCCTTTACGATATGCCCGTAATCGAATTTGATGATCCTGTCGGCCTGTCTGAAATAGGCATCGTCGTGCGTAACGGCGATAATGGTTTTACCCTGTTTCCTGAGGCGGGGTAACAGTATCTCATAAAAATATTTCCTGAAATAAGGGTCCTGGTCGGCGGCCCATTCATCAAGAACGAGTATCGGGCGATTCTCCAGCATGGCGAAGATGAGCGCCATCCGCTTGCCCTGGCCCTTGGAAAATTTTCTCCGCGCCGACGCTTCCCTGTCCTTTGACAGTACGGTGTCCAGCTCCATGGTCTTGAGCAGTTGCTCGTACTCCTCGTTGTTCTCCAGCGAATAATTTTCGTAATTCTGGGAGAAAAGGTGGTTGTCCGTGAAGATGGCGGATATATGGCTGCGGTAGGCCTGCGACTCAGCGGCAACTTCGCGGCCATTCAGGTAGATG
>DASWNB010000525.1:0-2475 GCA_036399455.1 Flavisolibacter sp.
TGAATACACAAGAAGCAGGAAGGAACGTGAAGTGAACTGTGTGCAGAAGAGAAAGACTGCTGGGATAGTGAATGATGCGACACGTGGTGCGTGGCTGTTGTGCGTGGGCTGGGCTGCCCGGCGGAGCATTGGGCGCCTTGATTTTTTGGCTCCATCCCGCCTGCAGCGGGACAAAAGGTGGAAAACAAACATTTAAAGACAACTGCTAAAGAACAAAACCGTACATCTAAAAAAATCTCCATTACAAACAACCAGTAATCCCCGCAGGGAAAAAGCCTCTATCTTCAATAGAAAGATATAAGTCCTTATGCGCTACCTGGCCCTTCTGCTCCTGCAGCTTCCGCTAACAGCAAAAACACAGAATACCGATCCTGTTGTTGTACAGGAGCTGAAGTTCGCGGCCGAAGCGCAGGTCTTTGGCCTGAAGAAAGCCTTTCTGTATAATTCCGATACGTCCGCCACCGGCATGTCCGGCAAGCAATTCACCCGCTTTTACCAGGTATGGGAAAGAATGCCTGAACGCCCCGGCTTCAACCTGTTCTGGTATCCCAAAACCGCTTACATCAGCGCCGATGGTAAGTATGCCGTAACTTCCGGCCCTTCCTTTTTCACCACACCCCGCGATTCGCAGATTACGCAGACCGGCCATTATTTCAGCATCTGGAAGAAGGATGCCCAAAGGTTCCGCATCATCTTCGACGCGGCCGTGGATTATGCGGGTGGTGCGCTGCCCATCGAAAAAGGACCTTCAACGGTTCATGCTCCGTTTTTTGCCCCGCCGGACCGGCAATTGAAAGAAGATGCGCGGAAGATCATCCGGCAGGCGCATGAAGCATGGAAAAAAGATATGGAGAAGCTGCCTTTGCATGCTGCTTTCCGCAGGGCGGCGGATAGTTCCTCCATCTTCCTTTTGCCCGGGCAGGAGCAGCTTTCCGGCAGCCGCCTTGGGCCTGTTTCCTTCCTGTCCTCCCCCGCCCGCTCCGATAGTTCGGTTTTGCATTTCAGTGCCGATGGGCGCTTTTGTTATGAATACGGCAGGCTCCAGCTTCTTCCAACTTCCGCCGGGAAGTATGTGAACTATGTTCATGTATGGATTATCTCCCGCCGCAAGGCCATATTGGCCTTCGCTTTTTTGAGTCCTTTCTGAGTAATGACCAGGAAAATTAACCGCCAGGACGCCAAGACGCAAGGACATTTTACGCAAAGACGCGAGGGAACGGAGACGCAAAGAGATAAGAGGCAGGAGACGACTGACCACCACAAGGCTTCTCTTCTTTGCGCCCTTCCCGCCTCCTGCGGAATAAGTGCGTGAATACCCTCGCGTCTTGGCGTCCTGGCGGTTAATCTCTCCTAATTCCCAATCCCTACTCACCTCCACTGTATCATTCTGTTACAAAATATGTTCGAAAACGAACACCTTCGTAATATTTTTAAGCATAGCTGGTTGAAAATCAGCGCTTCAGAAACTGGCATACAAGTTATGGCTCATGTGGGCCAACCTTTATCGAACCATTTAAGACTGCTTCCATGATCAGAACCTATATAAAGCTTGCCGTTCGCAGCCTGATGAAAAACCGGGTGTTTTCGTTTATAAACGTATTCGGGCTGGCTATCGGGCTCACCTGTTGCCTGCTTATCTCGCTTTACATTCACCAGGAGTTCAGCTACGACACCCACCAGAAACTGGGCGGAAGGCTTTACCAGTTGGGAACCACCTTTGTCAATTCGGGCGAGGAAGAGAAGGGCGGCACAACGCCTGCCCCGATGGGTCCGGCCATGCAGCAGGAGTTCCCTGAAATAGAATCCGTCACCCGCCTGATAAAGACTTTCCAGGACGATAAAACCCTGCTTCAGTACAGCCCTGCACAAGGCGATGTGCGTTCGTTTTATGAAACACAGGGTTACCTGGCCGATTCTACCTTCTTCCGCCTGTTTACTTATTCCTTTACCGAAGGCGATCCGCAGACGGCACTGAACGCACCCAATTCGGTGGTGATCTCCGAAGACATTGCACGCAAATTGTTTGGAAAGGAAAGCGCCCTGAACAAGGTCATTCACATCAACAGCAATACCAACGGCGCACACGACTACAGGATCACAGGCGTGTTTGCTCCCTCTAAAACACCTTCGCATATCGATGCACGTTTTGTAATGTCCATGCGCGGCGGCGACATAGGCGAGTGGGTGAACGGTATTACGGGCATGGTCAATAATAATATGTTCTTTACCTACCTGCTGCTCAAGCCCGGGGCCGATGCGAAAAAGCTGGAAGCAAAATTTGCCTCCTTTATCCAGAAGCACGCAGGCGTTGACCTTAAAGCGCAGGGCAGGGACCGGAAGCAGTTCCTGGTGCCGGTCAGGGATATACACCTGTATTCGGACATAGTCCAGAACGTAACGCCGCCCGGGAGCCTCAGCTACCTGTACATACTGATCTGCATAGCTATCGTAACGCTGCTGATCGCCTGCGTGAAT
>DASWNB010000526.1:0-2003 GCA_036399455.1 Flavisolibacter sp.
ATTGCCGGTGTGGGCATCGTGGTGTTCATCACCATATTTTCAGCCAGGCACCGCTGGGAGCAGAACGAACAACGCTACCAGGAACTGCTGGCCGAAGAACAACAGGTCAATCCCGAACATTTAAATAAAACTGATAACTGATTCATCATGCTGAAAAACACCCTGATCGCCTCCCTGATGGTGATCCTGCTTTCCTCCTGCCTCAAAGACAACGGCGACGAATGCAATTATGACGACTGCTCTTTTAAAGCGCCCGATAGCGAAGTAGCAACACTCCAGGCACACATCACCGCCAACAACATTACCGCCATCAAGCACTGCAGTGGCTTTTTCTACCGCATAGAAAATGAAGGCAGCGGCGACCGCCCCGTGGCCTGCAGCAACGTGGCCGCCCGCTACAAGGGAACCTACCTCAACGGCGCCCCGCTCGACCAGTCAACCAGTCCCGTGGTGTTCAGCCTTGGCAATGTCATCCGCGGCTGGACCAACGGCGTGCCCATGATCAAGGAAGGCGGCCGCATCGTACTGTACATACCTCCGGCACTTGCGTATGGCCCCAACGATTACATCGACCCCCGCACCGGCAACGTAGTGGTAGCTGGCAATTCCTACCTGGTCTTCGAAATAGATTTGGTGGAGGTTCAGTAAGAACTCCAATAGGAGTATTTTTGTGAAAACATCAAGGTTGGCACACGAGGCGATTTCTGTATTCGATATGTTCAAGATCGGTGTGGGCCCCTCCAGTTCGCATACGCTGGGGCCGTGGCGTGCCGCACAACGTTTCATCCAGGGACTGGAATGCCAGGACCTGCTTCCCGGCGTCACATCCCTTCGCGTGCTGCTCTACGGCTCGCTGGCCAAGACCGGCAAAGGCCATGGCACCGACGTGGCCGTACTGCTGGGATTGAGTGGCGATGACCCCGTGACCTTTGCCGTAGACCAGATCGACTCGAAGATCAGCGGCATCGCCTCCGGCAAAAAGCTCATAACAGGAGGGAAGCACGCAGTGGATTTCGACCCGGCCCACGACATAGAGTTCCTGTACTCCGAAACGCTTCCTTATCACCCCAATGCCCTCAGCTTCCTGGTGCAGTTGTCCGATGGACGCTCCATTTCGGAAACCTATTATTCCATTGGCGGCGGCTTTGTGGTCAAGGAAGGCGAGGTCCAGGGGAAAAGCGAGATATCCCTCCCTTTTCCCGTCAACACCTCGGCCGACCTGCTTCACTGGTGCATGAAAACCGGGCTTACCATCCATGAAATAGTAATGGAAAATGAACAGGCCTGGCGCACTGAAAAAGAAACCCGCGAAGGCGTATTGAAGATCTGGCAGGTGATGAAAGAATGCACTTACCGCGGCTGCCACACCTACGGCACGCTCCCCGGCGGGCTGAACGTAAAAAGAAGGGCCGCCGACCTGAACAAGCGCCTTCTCAAGGGACTATCCTATTCCAATTACGATGAATGGATAGCCGCCATCCGCCAGGGCGGTAATTCCTTCCAATATATTCTTGACTGGGTAAGCTGTTTTGCACTGGCCGTGAACGAGGAGAACGCTTCCTTTGGCCGCGTAGTGACGGCTCCCACCAATGGGGCCGCCGGTGTTATTCCTGCCGTGCTTAACTATCACCTAATGTTTGGAGAAGACGTGAACGACGACAAGATCGTCCAGTTCCTGCTGACCGCCTCCGAGATCGGCAGCATCTTCAAGAAAGGAGCAACCATTTCCGCAGCCATGGGCGGCTGCCAGGCCGAAATAGGCGTATCATCCTCCATGGCCGCCGCAGCCCTCACCGAAGCACAGGGCGGTACCCAGCGCCAGGCGCTTATGGCGGCTGAAATTGCCATGGAGCACCACCTGGGCATGACCTGCGATCCCATCGCGGGCCTCGTCCAGGTTCCCTGCATCGAACGGAATACCATGGGAGCCATCAAAGCCATCACCGCCTCCCAGCTCGCTCTCCGCAGCAGCCCCGACTTCGCCAAAGTTTCCCTCGACGCCG
>DASWNB010000527.1:0-3367 GCA_036399455.1 Flavisolibacter sp.
ATTCTCTGGTGACCGTAGATGTCGCTGTTATAGCCCAGGTCGAGATGAAGCTCATTACCCACCTCTGTAAAATCAAACTCCAGGTCGAACTTGCTTGTCAGCGTTTCACCGCCGCCGCTATAATTGCTTACGCGAAGACCATCGAGGTTCTGCAGGGCTTCTCCGCCATCCCTTTCATGGTTTTGCAATACTACCATCACGTCGAACAGGGCGCTGCGGCTCATATCGCGCCGGAGGTCGAGATTGTCAACCAACTCATCGAAGGGATAGGCCTGGTGCTGGTAAGAATCCAGCGCCACCTGTTTTACATGATGGAGGAGCTGGCAGAAGTCCTGCTGTCCGCTGAAACGGGAACGGAGCGCCAGCGTGTTAAGGTAGAAACCGATCTGTCCTTCAAGGCCTACGTGTTCACGTCCTGCAACAGGTGAGCCGATGATGATGTCTTCCTGTCCTGTATACCTGTACAGCAGTGCCTTCACTGCGGCCAGCAACGTCATGAACAGGGTGCTGCCCTGCTGCTGGCTCAGGGTTTTGAGGCCCTGGCTGAGTTCCGCATCCAGGCAGATATGAATGTTTCTGCCATTGTAGGTCTTAAGGGCGGGACGCGGCCTGTCTCCTGAAAGTTCCAACACGGGAAGTTCCCCTTCCAATTGCTTCAGCCAGTAATTCTTCTGAGCCTGGAGGTCTTCACTGCCCAGTTGCTGCTGTTGCCAGGCAGCATAATCTTTATACTGGATGCGTAACGGTGTAAAAGGATTGGCTGCGCCGTTTGTATGGGCGCTATAAAATTGGAGCAGCTCGTGGATAAGGATGTTCATGCTCCAGCCATCGCTGACGATGTGGTGCATTACGTAGCTGAACACCCATTTGCTGTCCTCTACCTGGTAAAGACTGGCCCTCAGCAGCGGACCGGCGGAGAGGTCAAAAGGCCGGACAGCATCTTTATGCACCAGCTCTTTTACAGCCTGCTCACGGCCTTCATCGCTGCGGAAGTCAAAAAAGTTAAGGACGAAGCCCGATGTTCCGGGTGACTGGATAACCTGTCTTGCTTCTCCCCCGGCATTCTCCCTGAACACGGTGCGGAGGCTTTCATGTCTTTCTATCAGCGAAGCAAAAGAAGCGTCAAGCGCCTTATGATCCACATTGCCTTCGAATACGTAAACACCGGGCATGTTATAAGCCACGTTCGCCTCCTCAAACTGGCTGAGCAGCCAAAGCCTGCGCTGGGAGGAGGAAAGTGCGTAATCTGCGCTGTCGGAAAGAGGCTCAATGCTCACGGCAGACTGGCGTGCCTGCTTCAGCAGGAGAACGATGTCTTCCTTGCGCTCCTTCAACAGTACCTTATCCGAAGTGGAAAGGTTATTCACATTACCCCTGGCCTTTACGTTCCTGCCTGAATCATCAAGGAAAAGGACTATGCCCCGGTCTTTAAATCCAGATAATATATCCAGTATCTCTTTCATGCTAAATATGATTTCATATGACTCCTGAACGGGTGGCCCGGGTTCGCTGGCGGCTGCACGCAAACAAGGCAAATAAACCGGAACAGGGCATAACATGGTCTCTTGAACGTACGGTAATGGGTGATGGCTCATTCAGGCACCAGATGGCTGGAGCCTGAATGAAGAATGATCCGGGCAGCGTACCATACAAATGGATATAGCTTTGGACAGTCACGAAGACTGCACTGCACCGGCAATAGGGGGATATCCCCGGACGCCAGCGGCAGCCAAAGCATTCATCCATGGAGGTTTGCTAATAATTCAACTTCAATTCAGAAGGTAGCTGATACACGGTCCAAACGCAGCCCTCATATACTCGGGGCAAGGTACAATATTATGAAATCTTGCTATATGAGCAAAATGTTATAGTTTTCCTTAATCCCCTTTTCCTTGCTATCTCCGTTATGGAATTCCTCTTTGCCCCCTTACTCCTGGTTCAGGATCTGCAATGTTTCGTCAACCGTGTTTATATCCGTCTCCATATCCGCGTCAGACACTTCGTTTTCCCCGTGTTGTTCCTCCGAAAGCAGGAATTCCGCCAGTTCGGCGATGTTGGGGTACTTGAAGCCCATTACTACGGACAGGTTCTTTCCAAAGGCCTGGTTTACGGACTCTACCATTCTGATGATCTTGAGCGAGTTGCCGCCCAGGTCGAAAAAATTATCCTTTACGCCTATTTTATCCCTGTGCAGTACTTCCTCCCATATTGGCACCAGCTTTTCTTCCACGCCGTTACGCGGCGCCATGTAGGCATTTCCGGTGGACAGGGCCAGTCCTTCCGGTGCGGGGAGCCGTTTCCTGTCCACTTTTCCGTTGGGCGTCAGCGGCAGGGAGCCGAGCTGCACGAAATGCTCGGGGATCATGTGGGCGGGAAGTATGTTTTTGAGATAAGCCCTTATGTCCTTTGCGTTAAGCGGCATGGGGCCGGTGAGATAAGCCGCCAGTTCTTTTTCGCCCTGCTTTCCGGTGACGGCATTCACCGCAACAGCCTCAACACCGGGATGGTTGCAGATGGTGTTTTCTATTTCACCCAGTTCCACACGGAAGCCCCTGACCTTTACCTGGTCATCCTTGCGCCCCATGAATTCAACGGTACCGTCGGGCAGCCATCTTCCCAGGTCGCCGGAGCGGTAGATGCGTTCACGGACTCCGTTGTTGAAGCGGGCTATCACAGGATCGGTAAGTACAAACTTCTGCGCTGTCAATTCAGGGCGGTTGAGATACCCCTGTGCCACACCAAAGCCGCCTATGCATATCTCCCCGGTCATGCCCACAGGCAGGGGCAGGCCCGCATCGTTCAGTATGTATGCCTGCGAGCCGTTGATGGGGGGACCGATGACAGAGCCTTTGGCTTCCATGCCGATGCTTCCGGGCCGGTATAGCTGCTGCAGGCAGAAGATGGTAGCTTCGGTGGGGCCGTAGGAAATAGTGATATTGGCGTTAGGGAAGGCTTTGCCAAGCTGGCGCAGCAGGGCGTCGGGCACCAGTTCACCCCCTACGAACACTTCCTTTACATGCCCGAATTCACCTGTACGATCATGCTTCTCCATGTGGCTGAGCGCCATCTGCAGCAGGCTGGGTACCGAATCAATCACGGTGCATTCCTTCATCACTTCCACCAGGTTGCCGAGGTCCTGCATCTCCTCTTTCGTTACCACTATTACAACGCCGCCCAGGAACAGGGGAGCAAAGAGCTGGAAGATGGAAATATCAAAAGAGTGAGAGGCCAGGAAAGGCTGCACGATATGGTCCACGCCTTTGTACAGGTCCTCTATGCAGGCAAAATAATAACCCAGGTTGCTATGCGGAACGGCAACGCCCTTGGGATTGCCCGTAGAGCCCGAGGTGTAAATCACGTAAGCAAG
>DASWNB010000528.1:0-4859 GCA_036399455.1 Flavisolibacter sp.
CATCGGTTTGCCTACAGAGCAGCGGGAATGTATATATCGAAGCAGGCGCCGGTATTCTCCCTTCCTGTAGCCTTGATGAATCCCTTGTGGTTCTGCATGATCTTCTTGCAAATGGCAAGGCCGATCCCCGAACCCTTTGCCCCGGGAAGATTGTTCAGGCGCTGGAAAACTTCGAAGATCTTTTCGGCATACTGCGGGTCAAAGCCAATTCCATTATCCTCCACGGAAATCTTATGATACTGCTTATCGGCTTCCGCACTTTTATTCTGGATCTGTGAGCCGCTGACCAGTTCGCTTGTTATCCTGATCATTACATCCCGGTCGGGATGCTTGTACTTGATGGAGTTATTAATCAGGTTATCGAGGATCTGTTTTAACTGGAAAGGTATTGCCTGGATAACGGGAAGCCTTCCCAGGCTGATGCTGATCTTTTTCTGCTCGAATTCCTCCCGGTGATGGAGCAGTATTTCATTAACTACCCCGTTCAGGTCCACCGCCTCAAAACCATCGGCCCCGGAAGTGGTTTTGGAATAGGTCAGCAGGTCTTCTATCAGGTTGCTCATGCGCCTGACTGCGTTGATGGAGCGGTCCAGGTATTCCTTCGACTTCTGATCCAACTGGTTGGAAGTATTGTCAAAAATGTAGGAGTTATAAAAATGGATCTTTCTCAGGGGCTCCTTCATGTCATGCGAGGCTGCATAGGCAAACTGCTCCAGCTCTTTATTCTGGAACTCCAACTGGCTGGTATATTCTCGCAGCTTGTCTTCAGCCAGTTTTCTGTTCGTGAGGTCACGTGTTACTTTCGAGAAGCCGATAATGTTATTTTCGTCGTCGTGAAGCGCCGTCAGCACAATGCTGCCCCAGAACATGGTGCCGTCCTTCCTTAGCCGCCACCCTTCATGAATAGCCTTTCCCTGATCCCTCGCCTGGCTTATGAGCTTGTGGGGAAGCTTGTCCTTGCGGTCTTCCTCCAGGTAGAAGGTCTCGAAGCTCTTTCCTACTATTTCCTTTTCCTTATAGCCCTTTATTTTTTCCGCACCCTTATTCCAGTTTTGCACGATGCCGTTCTTATCCAGCAGGATAATGGCATAGTCCTCCACTTCATCTATCATTTTGTGGTAGCGCTCTTCGCTCTTCCTGAGCTCTTCGTTCTTCCGCTTCAGGTCCTGCGTCTTTTCTTCCACCTTTTCTTCCAATGAAGCGGCCAGCTCACGGTATTTTGCTTCGCTTTCGCTCAGCGCCAGGCCCGTGCGCTTCATATCTGTAATATCGATGAGCATGTTAATGGCGCCGGTCATATTGCCCGACTCGTCAAAGATGGGCTGAGGGTGAGGGGCAACGTTCCTGAGTGTGCCGTCGGAACGCACCACCAGTATTTCTTTGCCGTAAACGGGGCGCTGTTCCTTCAGGCATACTGCCATCGGGCATTCGTCCAGCGGGAGGTCCGTTCCATCGGTATTGAATATCTTGTAAGAGCCGCACCAGAGGTCCTTGCCAATTTCCGGCTCCCTTCCCCACAGGTCGGCGGCAGCCTTATTGAACAGCGTTATCCTTCCCTCCTGGTCAGTTGTATATAAGGGCGTCTCCAGGCTTTGCACCAGTTTCCTGTACCTCGATTCACTTGTTTGTAAAGCCTGGAAAAGGTTTCTCTGCTCTGTCACATCAATCGTGAAGCAGCGGGTATGTACAAACTTTCCCTCGTCCCAAAATACATTGGAGCTGATCTGCACGTTCTTGAGTGATCCGTCCTTGCAGCGCAGCGTGGATTCATATCCCTGCAGCGTCTCATTGCATCCCAGGCGGTTCAGGATGTCTTTTATCCTGGTTTCGTCCACATGAAATTCCGAAATATGGTGGCCGATGTATTCTTCTTCGGAATAGCCGAGCATATCCAGCTCGGCCTTGTTGGCCCACTTGATCACGCCATTCTCATCCACCCAATGCAGGCAGATGGCCGCATTGTCCACATAATCCTGAAGCTGCCTGGTTTTCCAGTCCAGCTCCTTTTGCTTTTGTTTCTGATCCGTTATGTTGTAAAAGGAATTGACCATTCCGAGTACGGTGCCCTGTTCGTCTTTTATCGGAGCTATATTTACCCTTACCACAATGCGCGACAGGTCGGGCCTTTCAATTATCACTTCCTCATCCTTGTACGGCTGGCCATTCTTAAGGCAGGCCGCTACGGGCGTTTCAGAATGAGGCATGTACCTGCCGTCCGGATAATATAGTTTGAAGGCCCCGCAGAAGCGTTCTTCGTCATCGTCTTTCCTGGGAGTCCTGCCCCATAATTCCACCGCTTTTTTATTATAGTTGGTAATCCTGCCGGATGCATCGCACACGTAAACGGCAACGGGTAAAAGATTCAGGACATGACTTTCTCCAAGATATTCTGCTTCCAGAAATTCCCGGACCGGTGCAATAAAATCCTGCTCAAGAGTGGGGTCTTGTTTCATTTGCTCAGCAATTAAGGGCAATTGAAGTTAAACAAATATACCTGACACTGCCGAAATATCCGCGAACGGCGGGTGTCCGGAAAAACGGGGTTAGGTAGATGATAAAATGCCTCTATGATCCCCTTGCCAGAAGCCCAGGGCCTACGCAAGGAAGCGCGCAAGCGGTGGCCCCTTTCAGGCATTCCCCTGTGCTTCTTGCAGTTAAATTCCGGCTACAGGAAAGCCTCTCCCACCCCCATACCCGTCGGTGGACCGTGGGCTACCTCTTATACAACCTGTAGCTTCTTCCTCCAACTTCCATCAAATACACCCCCGAAGCTAAACCTGTCAGGTCTATGTTCAGCTTTTGCGGGAAGCCGGTGGAGATCAGGTCGTACTGCTTCACCAGGCGGCCGCGGGTATCATAAATGCGGGCGCCCAGCTTTTCCTGGCTGCCCAACTGGAAGGCCAGCGTGAACAATCCATCGGAAGGATTGGGGTAAAGCTGCCAGGTGGTTTCGCCAAAGATCACGGGACGCACAGGCGAGTAGCGGAAGCTGCCGTCGTTGTCGATCATCTTCAGGCGGTAATAGCGCACACCGGATTTGTTCGGCTCACGATCCGGGAAAGAGTAATTCCTCTGTGCGGTGCTGTTGCCCGGGCTGGCCACTTCGCCGGCTTTGGAGAAGCGGTTGGCCTGCATGTCCTCGTTGCCGCGGGCTACTTCTATTTCGTAGTGAGATACATTCTCTTCCTGCGCCGTGGTCCACTTCAGGAGCACATCGCTGCCGCTCCTTTGGGCGGTGAACTCCAGCAACTGCACGGGCAGCGGCGTGGCACGGTCAAAGCCGCCGTTGTTCAGCCAGAACTCGGAGAAGTCCTTCACCTTGAACTCGGCATAATAACCCCTGTCGAAAGGCACCTTCACCGCCTGGGCGGGAAGGATAAAGGACCAGGAGCCCTGGTTGTTATCCGTGATGGTTCCGTTCTCAAAGCTGTCGTCGCTGTCGCTGTATTTGGATACGCCCAGGTGGTAGGCGCTGGCAGGCTTGGTGCAGCCGGCACAGCCCGTGGCATTGATGAGGGCCTCGGTTTCGGAATCCAGGAAGTAAAAGCGCACGGTCACGCTGTCTGCCGGCGAGGTGACGGCAGGCTTTATGGTGATATTTCGGTTGTGGTAGTACTGCGTGGAGGTGGAACGTACGGCACCTGGATGAATGTACGCCTGCACATCGGTGCTGCCCAGGTTCTGCCCGTTGGGCTGGATCGAAGCAATGAGCTTGCCGCCGCTTTCAAAGTCTATCCAACTGCTGCCGGAAACCGCCTGCGTTACGGGTGAGCCCATGGTAGAACCGTTGTATATGCCTTTGGTATTGTCGTAAATATGGATGTCGTCTATCGCGATGCCCTCGCGGCTTACGTACGGATCAGAATGAAGGGCGAAGCGGAGCCTCAGGCGGCTGATGCCTGCGGGCAGGGGAATGGTGGCCACGTGCCAGCGGGTGTAATTCTGCATGCTCCACACCTGCGAAGAAGCAGAGTTGTACCAGTTGGTACCGCTGCCCGATGCACCCAGCTTGGTCCAGGTAATGCCGTCCTGCGAGTATTCCACCCAGGCGCCGTCGCAAAGCGTTGCGCCGCAGTCTTCCAGGTCCAGCGCCAGGCTGAAGCTCAGCGTGGGCGTTGTCATGCCGGTTACGTCAAAACAGGGTGAGTACAGGTAGGATGATTCGTTGTCGTTGTGGTTGGCTTCCAGGTTGGTTTTCCAGGCCTTTGTACCGCTGGCGGCGCGGTTGATCCTGGGCGAAACCGGCGTGCCGTATTGCCAACTGCTGTTGCGGCCGTCCGCGTGCCAGTAGCCATTGCCCGCCTCGAAGTTTTCAAGGTAAGGGAAGGAAGATACCACCGGGGTGTTGGTCACCGTCCGCAACAGCGTATCGTTGTCGCGGAAGTTGTCCGTGGCAAATTCCACCACTGCTTCCACGGTATAGGTGCCGTAGGCAGAGAAATCAGCCGTTGAGGGGAAGGTGTATTGAACCGTTGCATCGGGACCAATGGAAGGAATGGTTCCCGTTTGCCAGGGCCCGTTGTTGACGCGGTACCGCACGGGCACGTTGCTGACGGTAATGCCGGAGCTGTTGCGCACCGATATCTCCACCGGTACGGTGGCATTCAGCCCGCAGGAGGCCGATACCGGCGTGTCGATGCTGATCATCTGCATATCGTTCATTACCTCGTACACGCGGATGTCATCGAAAGTATAGCCTGCGGCGTTTTCCCTGTCTACGGCCTGTATCTGGCCAAACTGGCCCCAGCGTACCTGGAAGGAAGAGGTGAACGACTGCCCGTTGGCGGTCAGCAGGTCGGAAAGCTCTATGCTGGCGGAGCGCTTGTACTGGCCGGGATTGTCCTGGTTATCATCCAGGT
>DASWNB010000529.1:0-5538 GCA_036399455.1 Flavisolibacter sp.
TCCTTGCCAGGTTATGGTCTTCGTCGTACTGCAGGTGTGTTACCTGACTTTTTCCATCAGTAATGGCATCAGGAACGCCTATAGCGTTATAGCTGTAGGATGCGACATGGCCATCGGCGGCCACCACAGCTTTCAAAAGCCCTTCCTTATAAACATAAACGGTTGAATGTCCTTCCGCATCGGTCTCCATCTTCAGCCTGCCTTCCTGGTCGTACAGGAAATGCAGGGCAGACCCATCGGGCAACTGCCGGGCAGTCATGTTTCCCCGGGCATCGTACACGTACCCGGTAATGTTTCCCTCCTCGTCTATGTCGCGGTAGAGCTCCATAAACTCCGTGTACTCGTGAAAGACCGAGTTGCCGAGGGGATCCGTTTCCTGCACGCAAAGGCCGTAATCGTCGTAATAGTAGATATGGTCCTCGCCCAATGAGTTCGTAAGGATATGGCGCCCATCCTCATACCGGATGAATCCTTCCAGGAGCCCGCCATCGCCCCAGGTGTGAATGCAGCGGGCGCCGGTTGAAAATCCATCGTATTCCCAATAGAAGGTTTGCCCATTACGGTCTGTGTTTTCCACCATCAGGTGGTTACGATAGAGGAGGGATGTGGTCTGTCCTTTGGCATCGGTTATGGCGGAGAGGTCGCCGGCATCATTGTAAGCATATTCAACCAGGTTCCTCCGCAGGCCTTTATGCTGCGCCTCCACTTTCGTGATCCTGTCCGATGCGTCATGGCTCATCAGTATCTCCCGTCCTGCCGTATCGATGATCTTGTGCAGGCAGTTTCTGCGGTTATAAAAGAATTTTATGGCTGCACCCGATATGTCGGATAGTGTTTTGGGCCTGAATACATTTTTGTGCAGCCGCTCGAATACGTATAAAAGCTGGTTATTGTGATCGAATAGTTCGTAGCAGTCGCAGTTCTTGCAGGTCAGCGTCAGCTTTTCCGTACGGTTGTAGAATTTCCCGTTTTCCGTAAGCAGCAGCGGGAAATCGGCAGCCCTGCCGTCGGGAAGAATGATGCCGATGCTCTGATCTTCCTCGAACATGTGCAGGCTTAGGTCATAGCTCAGGTGCATGCCATGCCCAAGAGGTCCCTGGTAAGCCGAATCGGAATACCAGGATCGCTCCCATTTTACAGGAATGATGCCCGGCAACTCGAAGTCGCAGCCTTCATAAAGCACAGCTCCGGTAATCAGATTCACGGGCTCCAATCTCAATATGCATTTCACTTTCGCTAGGCCTTTGGTTAAGATACCCTTAAGCTTGTTGGCCTTTTTCATGGCTGCCCTTGCCGCTGCGCCGGCCCCTTTCAGGACGGCGCCGAAACCTAAGGACATGGCCAGCCCCGTGAGCATTCCCATCACGTCGGGCACATAAGGGCCGCCAACTATCACCGGAGGGCCTGCAGGAATAGGGATGGCTACCGATGTGGGCAGGTAAAGGCTCGGCACAGGCATGATCTTCTTTCCGGGGCTAAGGGACAGCGGTATGCCTATATCGTTGCAGGACATAACCATGTATCCTGCCCCGCTGAAATAGGAACCTTGCGCTATCACCCTTGGGCTGCCAAAGAAATTCCTGGATTCGTGCCCTATGATGGGCGGCATGGCAAAGGGGCCTCCCATGGGGATGTGCACTTTGCAACCCAGCATCCCGGTTGTGCCGGCATTGCCTCTCGGCATCGAATTGACATTCACCGTAGAGCCGATGAAGGGTATCCAGTCCATCGGGTCAAAGACAAGGCCGATAAAAGGATGCGGCATAGGCACGGGAACGCCGAGGATAATGACAATGTGAATGTCAATCCCGATAACTGGTAGAAAATGCCGGTTTGCTGGTAACATCAGCTCAGTTTACTGGTTCTGTTTCCCTGGGTTTCATCGCACAATATTGATCCCTCTGCCTGGCCTGTTCTTTCCAATCTGCTCCGAATATCCCTTTTAGCTCATCGTCCGTCTGCTTTGCTTCATCCCACAATTTCCTGGACTCCTGCCACCGGATGAAATCATGCGCTACCGAGGCAAACGAGCTGCTCTTCTTTTCCTCCGGCGGCAATGACCTGCCGGCGGAAAAGGCTTTCTTTATCATTTCCTCATACCGGTGCGGCAAATGTTTTTTGCACAGGGTATAAGCCTGTTGGTAAGGGGTCAGGGCCATTCCGGGAAGCTGGTATTCGATGGCGAGGTCGCCCTGCTTTTCATAGGCAGTGATGGCTTCGGGCATTTTTTTTTGCTGCTGCCTGCCTGCGGCGATGTAACCATGGAATTGGATCATCAGCGGCTTGCAGGATGCATCGTTCTGCTTCAACCCCTGCCTGGCGATATTCAGCCCTTTATTCAGAAGAGAGTCGATCTTTTCATACTGCCTGAAGGAGAAAAGCATGCCTGCATAGACGATGTGCGCCGATGCAAACAGGCTTTTTATGCCGCTTTTTTGCGTCACCTGAAGCCCTCTCATCCCCCATTCATGCACACGTTCTCTGTTTTTGTTTTGCAGAGCCTTTCCCATTTCAAGGATGCATTCACGGAATTTCACCTCGGGTGAGTTGGAATTACCCATCTTAGCCAGTTTCCCAACTGCTCCGTCGAGGTCAAGGTTGATGAAAAGGGTTTTGGTGATGCCCGGGTGCTTTTGAAAAAGTTTGTCGAACGAATGCTCACTGATGTAATCAAAGATCATGAGCGTAATGCTGTCCGGAATGCCCTTTTTTATCATCTTATCCAGCCAGCGCTGAAGTCCGTCCATGCTGTTGACCGAATGAGGATAAAGCGCCACCACCATCCGCAACCCATTGCCAGCCATATTTGCGTGAAAAGAAGAAAGCATTCCCAGGAAAAGGTCGTCCCCGTTTTCTGCGCCAGGTTCCGCCGCAAAAGGGGCAGGATCCCAGCCCCGGCTGCCGGGCCGGCTATTCAGCTCTTCGCAGGTTTTATCATTCCTGTATGCTTCTATCCAATCCTTTATGAGATGTTGGGAAAACCTGTCCTCCTGCCGGAAGGGGGTCAGCATGGTGACCAATACTTCGGGAATAGCGCCATGAACAGTGGACTCCAGCCTGAGGAAGCCTTCAAAAAGGCGGGCCCATTCAGGTTTTATCATCCAGCGGGCCAGCTTCACTTCGGGAAAGGGCGACACTTCATCAATCCACTGTTTCTGGACCTGGCGAATAAGTCCTGCTATGGGGTTATGTTCTGAAAGCATCTTATTAATTGAGATTGACCGTTCCGCCTTTTACGTTTGTCATTGCTGTGCCTTCCACGCTAACAATGCCGGTGCTTGTCAGGTTGAGACTTTCATTACCTACTACGGTAGTGGCGGGAGCAGATACATCTACGGTAGCCTCCCCGGTGATCTCTGCTGAAACGCCGTGTACCGAAGCAGCCGCGCCTTCGGCAGTAAAAACAGCCCCCTTTGCAAAAACAGCCGCGCCGGCAGTAAAAACCGCCGTGCTTTGCATTACGGCTTTCTTGGACCCGGTAATGGTAACATCCACACCTGATATCTCTATTTTGCCATCCGAGCTCATTTGGATTTTGGAACTCCCGCAAGTAAGTGTAATGCTGGCGCTGCTGGTAACGTCGATCTTACCTGCGCCATCAAAGACGATGCTGTTGCCCTTCGCATCTATGATGGAAATAGCATCACCAGCCATATGGATGGTACTCCCGGAAAGAGCCGTGAGGCTTTTTGACTTGTTGCCTTCGCCGCCGCCACCGCCCACCTTGCCGTGAAACAGGCTGCCCATAACAAAAGGCCGGTCGGGATCATTATACCGGAAGCAGACCAGCACCTGGTCTCCCACTTCGGGCACTACAACAAGTCCCCTGTTCTTTGCCCCGTCTCTTCCGCCGCCCGCATCGGGGGTCATTACCCTGATCCAGCCCGTCATTTCATTTGCCGGCTGTTGCCAAAGCATTTGAACCCGTACCCTCCCCTGGCTGTCAGGGTCGGTATTGTCCATAACCGTTGCTAACTGGGGCTCGGCTACGGGCATAACGATGCTCTTTACCGGTATTGTTTCAATACCGGCGGGTATTCCTTCAAAATTGTTGTAATACTGGTTATTAGCGCTCAAATGATGTTCAATCCCCGTGATAAGGAACTTTCCGTATTCCTCCTTGCTCAGCGATTCGGTTCCTTTAGTGAACACCTTAACATCGGCGACGGCGCCGATGCAGATGAACGGATTGGAGCTGCTTCCGGATAAAACCTCCAGATCGGCCGCCATAGTCGTTTTTCGTTTCTTTACAAAGCCCTCGAGGTCGCTCTTGCTGGCAATACGCTGGCGGATGGGGGTATTCACCGGTTCGGTAAAAACCTTATTCGACTCCTGCAAAACGGAATGGGCATACTCATCCAAACCATTTACTTCAGCAGGCGCATCATAGCTGACGAACTTATCTTCTGCGGATATATAAGAGTAGCTGCTGAATGCAAGCGGCAATATTCTTAGTTTCAACTGGAGGTTGTGTACATCGGCGCCATAGGCGATTTCGATATTGGGAGAAGATGAAGGACGGCCGAAATTCAATTCGGTCCCGTCATAATAGCACCATTCAGAGAAGTCGGAGGACAGCCTGTTGAGAAAGTGAAAAGCGCTTTCGCGGTATTGGCAAATGTACCTGATCTGCTGTTGGTGCTGCGGGCTTATATTCACACGGCAGCTTTGCGAAAGCGTATTGGTCAGTTGCTGAACGATTTGTGAAAGGCTCTTGTCATAAAAAGAAGAAAGGTGCGGGCCATTTTCAAGAAGAATTGTCGGGCTGTATCCTTTTAGAACAAGGTTGCTGGTGAAATTGCCCGACTGCTCCATAGTTATCTCGCAGATCAAGCCCCTGAATTCGTAGGCCTGCTCCAGGCTATCGGTCTTGATCAGCTTAATGACTGCGAGTTTACCGATTTTTTTTTGAGCACTTGTAAGGTTAAAAGTCCCCATTCTTTCGAGGACGTCATATCGTATATAAATAGCAAACTCGTGATGGGAATTGAACTGTTGCCTTATTATGACGGAACTGTAGTAGTTAATCTTCTCGTCTTCAATCTCAATATCTGCAATCACCTGATGTTCCATTTTGTATGGGGTTTAATTAGCAATTGAAAGCTGTGGTTTTCCATTGACATTCAAGGAAGAGGCTTTCACCGCAGGGCTCCATCACTTAAAGCGGCTGCTGAATACAAAATGAAACCAGGAATAATAGCGGGTAAACTACTTACCCGAACACCTGTAACTCCAGGAGATCAGTTTCTTTTGGACGTTGTTACTTAGGCCATTCGTTCTTATGCTCTACATCATTGATCGAAATTTTTTCAGCGGAGATGGTGAAATCAATCATCATCGGTTGAGTACCTGTTATATCGATTCCCTCCTGGAAGCGAACGATGTAACCTTTTTCCCAGGACAGCTCTTTCATTTTAGCATCCTCATCACCCTTCTTAAACGTAACAACACCGTCAACGGGCTTATATTGGTTCACCATCGATTCGATGATCGAAGTATCATCTGTGGATTCGACTGAAAGATTGATTGTACCGCCGT
>DASWNB010000530.1:0-5106 GCA_036399455.1 Flavisolibacter sp.
ATCGGCGGGAAAGAGACGGGTTGTGTGCGGTGTGATAAGGAAAGAGGCGGACTCCAGTTCTTCCTCCACCAGTTGCAGCGGGTGAAAGATCATGATGTCTGTATCGAAATAGATAATGCATCCGGGTTTGTATGTTTCCAGCAGGTGTGCGGAAAAGAAGGATTTCATGGCGCAGCTCAGCTCGAACACATTGTAGCGGTCCGTCATCGCCCCAAACTCCGCAAGGCCAATGGTATGCGCTTCAATAATTGTGTGCGGGGCAAAGCGCTGCGGGTCGAAGCGGCCGTCGATCCTGTCAACCAGTCCAATGAAACATTTATAGCCGGGATTGTGCCGCAGCACCGAGTCGCACATATTTTTAGCCGCACCCAGGTGGCTTGCGGAGCAGGTGGTAAGCACGATTGTGTTCATAAGCATTTTGTCTCCTGTTTCTTCCATCCCGCCGGGCCGCCGTCTCACGCTATATTTGTGTGATGGAAAATTTCAAAAAGAGATCCTTCTTGTCAAAAGTAATGCTTAAGGCAAAAGATATTGAAGCCTATAAGGATTATAAGTTCCTGAAGAACCTGAGCAGGATCTCCCCTCCCGACCTGAACTTTCCCATAAAGGATGATTACCATTTCAAGCATAGCGGCAACTCGGGCGACATTATTTATTCGCTTCCAACCGTTTACTCGCTGGCTCGAAATGCAAAGGCGCACCTGCACCTGAACATCGACGTGAAAGCCGATTACGGCAAGCGGTCGCACCCCTTGGGGAATGTAATGCTGAACCGCAAGATGGTAGATATGCTTTCACCGCTGCTGCTGGCGCAGCCGGAAATATCTTCCTGTTCCGTTTACGGGCAACAGCCAATCGATTTCGATCTTGACCTCATCCGCACTTATCCACTGCTGCTGAACAGGGGCAATATCGCCCGCTGGTATTTTTACATTTTCGCGGTGAATGCCGACCTGGGCAAGCCCTGGCTGCAGGCGGAGCCGGACAGCTCCATGAGCGATTATATTGTTGTGGCACGCAGCCAGCGCTATCGTGCGCCCGGCATCAGCTACAGCTTCCTTAAAAAGTACAGGACCATCTTTATTGGCGTGGAGCAGGAATGGAAAGAAATGAAAGAAATGCTTCCCAACATAGAGTACCGTCCCGTAAAAGACTTTCTTGAAATGGCCCGTGTCATCGCCGGGAGCCGCTTCTTCATCGGCAACCAGTCCTTTCCCTTCTCCCTCGCCGAAGGCCTCAAGGTCCGCCGCATCCTCGAGGTCTACCACTTCTCCCCCAACGTCAGCGTGGAAGGACCTAACGGTTATGATTTTTATTTTCAGCCGCAATTTGAGAAACTGGTGCAGATGCTTATGGAGCAGTAACGTTCGGCCTATTGAGATACGTTATCTTGAAAGGAGGGTTTGTGAGAAAAGCTGTTGGCTGATAGCTGTTGGCTATTGGCTTGTTCAGTACAGGCGAAGAAATCTTCGTTCTGATTGGTGGATAAAAGGAATGCCTTCGCCGGCTCGCAACTCGTAGCTCAAAGCTAACAGCTAATAGCTATCAGCCAACAGCTACTCTCCGATACACCTCCACATACTCCGCAGCGGCTTTTTCCCAACTGAATAGGGCGGCGCGGTCGCGGATTTTCTGGGCGGGCCGGGTTTGGTGGTAGTGCTGCATGCCGGTGCGGAAGGTTTCCTGCATGCCGGCGGGGTCGAAGCTGGAGAAGTAGTAGGCCACATCGCCGCCGATCTCGGGGAGGCAGGTTTCCCGCGAAAGAAATACGGGCTTGCCAAACCACATGGCTTCGATGACGGGCAGGCCAAAGCCTTCGCTGAGGCTGGGAAACACAAAAGCCTCGCAGTTCTGGTAGTACCAGAACTTCTCATCTTCCGATACAGGCCCGACGAGCCTTACACGATCAGCCACGCCATAACGGCGGGCCGATTCCAGGACTTCTTCTTTGTAGGGCAGGTCGTTGATGCCGGCCAGCACCAGGTCGTAATCGTTGTTCTGCAGAAGCGCGGGCAGAACGTGGAAGTTTTTTCGGGACATGAACAGGCCGATGCTGAACAGGAAAGGTTTCTTTGGTACAAACAGGGGCGGGGCAAACTCTCTTGCTGGAGGAATGTTGCAGCCGTTGTAGATGACGGCGCCGGGCTTGCCGCTGGTGTCGAAAAACTTCTCAGCCTGCTGCTTTGAATATTCGGAGATATAGGTAAGAAAATGGGCCCGCTCCACGCGCTGGCGGATCAGCCTGAGGTAACGCTCCTTGTGCTTCTTGTCACGCTCCGCCTCTTCCAGGAACACCAGGTCGTGAACCGTGAACACATACCGGGTTTTTTTATTGAAAGGACGGTACCACGACAGCGTAGTGGTGGCATGCCATACATCGAAAGCGCCGGTGCCAAAGCGGTAAAACTTGTCGATAGATTTGTGCCTGATATATTTTGCATCAGGCCCGAAGATGCCAAAATCCTTTTCCGGCACATAAAAGCCCAGGTGGAGGTCGTTTAGCTTCATCCGTGACAGGGCCTGCCCCAGCTCCACAGAAAAACGGTACAACCCGTTATACGGATTGTACTTCAGCCGGTGCAAGTCTATCAATACCTCTTTCATAAACCGGCCCGAAAATATGGCTTTTGGCTGATAGCTGATAGCTGTTAGCCTGTACACGCAAAGGTTATTAGATTACGTTCCTTGAAGATGGGCTGCAAGCCTTTGGCGACCGAAGGAGGCTTGCAGCTTGCAACCCCGGCTAACAGCTAACAGCCATCAGCCAAAAGCCATATTTTCGGGTTATGAAAATCCTTGTTTCTTACCTTAAACCTTACAAGCTGCTGGTAATCCTTGTGCTTTTCCTGGCGGCTATCAATATAGGCTTCTCCCTGATCGATCCCATACTCTTTGGCAAGCTGGTGAACCTGGCATACCAGGTGAAGGATTCGCTGGAGGCAGGACAAAAAATGGATAGCGAACGTTTTTACTGGTCGTGGTCGTGGGCAGCGCCGGGAGTCGTATTCCTGCTGCTCTGCTCCATCGGTGTGGCTATGGTGAGCCGCATTGCCAAAAATTTCCAGGATTATTTCCTGAATGTGATCGTACAGAAGTTCGGGGCGAAGGTGTTTACGGATGGCTTGCAGCATGCCATGAAGCTGCCTTACCAGGAATTCGAAGACCAGCGCAGCGGCGAAACTCTCAGCATCCTTCAAAAAGTGCGGACGGACACCGAGAAGTTTATAAACAATTTCGTAAATATACTTTTCACCGTGCTGGTGGGTATCGTTATCGTGGCCGTGTTCGCGTTCAGCATCTCACCTCTCCTGCCACTGGTTTATTTTGGCGGCATCGCCATACTGATGCTCATCTCCAACCTGCTCAGCAAAAAGGTAAAAACCATACAGAAGACCATCGTAACACAAACCACATCGCTGGCCGGCACCACTACCGAATCGCTCCGCAATATAGAGCTGGTGAAAAGCCTGGGCCTGACGCAGCAGGAAGTAGGCCGCCTGAATAAGAACACGTATAAAATATTAGGGCTTGAACTCACCAAGGTAAAACGCATCCGCAGCATCGGCTTTATCCAGGGCACTTTTGTGAATACGCTGCGGCAGGTAATCCTTTTCATGCTGATGTGGCTGATCTTCCGCGAGGAAATGAGCCCCGAACAACTGGTGACCATGCAGATCTATTCCTTCTTCATCTTCGGCCCGCTGCAGGAGATCGGCAATATCATCCTCAGCTACCGCGAAGCGGAAGCATCGCTGAATAATTTCAAGAACCTGATGCAGAAGAAGCCCGAGCCGACCCCCGATCATCCCAGCCATCTTGGTCCCGTTAAGCAGTTGGAATTCCGCAACGTGGCCTTCCGTCACCAGACGGCTGCGCACAAGGCCATCGACAATATTTCATTCCAGGCAACCACGGGAGAAACCATTGCCTTTGTCGGACCCTCGGGTTCGGGCAAGACCACGCTCATGAAACTGCTGGTTGGACTTTACCGTCCGCATGAAGGAAATATTTTTTATAACGGCATGGACGAGCAGAGCATCCACTTCGACGACCTGCGCAACCAGATAGGATTTGTCACGCAGGATACGCAGCTCTTCTCCGGCACCATCCGTGAAAACCTGATGTTCGTGAATCCCGAAGCTACGGAAGACGACCTGCTGGATGCACTGAACAAAGCTTCCTGCCAGAACCTTCTTGAACGCGCCGAAAAAGGAATCGACACTATGATCGGTGAAGGCGGATTGAAGCTTTCCGGCGGTGAAAAGCAGCGCCTCTCCATTGCCCGTGCCCTGTTGCGCAAGCCGCGCCTCCTCATTTTCGACGAGGCCACGTCGGCCCTTGATTCACTCACCGAGGAAGAGATCAACAAAACCATCCGGAACGTATCTTCCCTCAACAACCAGGTCACCATCCTGATCGCCCACCGCCTGTCCACCATCATGCATGCGGACCGCATCTACGTTCTGGAAAAAGGCCTGATAATAGAAACCGGAACCCATAACGCCTTACTTGAAGAAAAGGGCCTTTACTACGCCATGTGGCGCCAGCAGATCGGAGAGAGGAAAGTGGAGAAAGCTATTAGCTGATGGCTGTTAGCTGTTGGCTGCTGCCGTTTAGAAAAGGGCTATCGGCTACAGCTATTGGCTAATAGCTTTCATCACGGTTTCCCTTCCACCGTTATCGTCTTCTCCGTTTTGTTGCGGCCGTGGTCTTCGAATTCGATGGTGATGGTGTAGGTGGTGGGAGCGGAAAGCTGGATAACGTGGGTGAGGCTGAAGTTGTGGGTTTGGGCGATGTGCAGCTCGTAAGATTGCTGTTTTATTACCGTGCCGCCGTGCATGATCTTTATAAGCCCGCCGTGCAGGCCAATGTCTGATGCCTTTCCTTCCACCCTTAATGTATCGCCGTTGCGGAACTGCTGGCCGGCGGAAGGCCTGTAAACTTCTATCACCGGGGCGGTGGTATCGTTATGGTCTACGGCATACTCGTGTTCATGGTCCATCTCCCCTGTACCGGGCTGGGAGCAGGCAAACAGCAAAAAGCAGATAGCGGCGGGAAGAAGGAAACGCATGGGTTAAAGCTACGAAAAACCGTTAATCGTCAATC
>DASWNB010000531.1:0-4268 GCA_036399455.1 Flavisolibacter sp.
CAGTTATCCAGAACATCAGAGACAAGTATGCCCGCTGGGCGGTTGTGGCTATCGCCCTGTCGCTCCTGGGTTTTATCCTAATGGATGCCCTTGCCGGCCGTGGCAGTATGTTTTCCGGAAGTTCAACCACCATCGGGAGCATCAACGGCAAAAAGCTAGACGTGGACCAGTTCAGCCGCCTCATGGCTGTTCGCGAGGAAAGCGCCAAAACCCAGGGAATGAACATGAGCCAGCAGGACCTGCTGGAGCGTGTTTGGAACGAAGAGGTGAACAACGCCCTCCTGGAAGAAGAGTATGAAGAGCTGGGCATCACCGTGACCGATGCCGAGCTGGAAGACATGCTCTTTGGCAGCAATCCCCACCCCGAGCTGCAGCAGGCCTTCACCAATCCCCAGACCGGCCAGTTCGATCCTAATGCTGCCCGCCAGTATTTCGACAATGTAAGAAGGAGCAACAACCCCGTTGAGATCAACAGGCTGAACCTCTTCCTCGACGAGCTGGTAAGGTCACGCAAGGAAGCAAAGTATACATCGCTGTTCACCAACTCCATATATATAGCCAAGTGGATGGTGGAGAAAAGGAATGCGGACAACAGCCTGATCGCAAGCGTATCGTATGTAACCGTTCCTTATGCTTCCATCCCCGATACTGCAGTTAAGGTTTCCGATGCGGACATACAGGAGTTCATCAACACCCGTAAAAGCGATTTTGAAACAAAGGAAGAAAGACGCGGCATCAGCTACGTTCTGTTCCCCGCCATTCCCAGCGCCAGCGACAGCGCCGCTGCCCGCAACAGCGTTGCCCAACTGAAAGCACAATTCGACACCGTAACAAACTACTCCACTTTCATTGAAAGGCAGGGAAGCACCATGCCTTACTACGACAGCTATATCAGCGGCCCGGAAATCAAGCACACTTCAAAGGACTCCATCCTGGCTCAACCCGTAGGTTCCGTTTTCGGGCCTTACCTGGACCAGAACAATTTTATCCTTTCCAAGATCATCGGCGTGAAGCAGTGGCCCGATACCGTTAAGGTCAGGCACATCCTCATTGCCTACCAGGTGCAGGACCCGCAGAGCGGCCAGGTAATGGGACAGCGCGACGACAGCACCGCCCGCAAGCTGGTGGACAGCGTAGCCGCCCTTCACCGCTCCGGCCAGAGCTTCGACAGCCTGGTGGTTAAATTCTCCAACGACTTTAGCAGCGTAGCCGCCAACGGCGTGTACGACGATGTGACTACCGGCAAGATGGTGGCGCCTTTCAACGATTTCATTTTCGACAACAAGCCCGGCGCAACCGGTGTTGTAAAGACCGAGTATGGATACCACTACGTGGAAGTGATGACCCACCAGGGCTCTTCACCTGCTTATAAAATAGCTTACCTGGCCAAGCCCATCACCGTCAGCTCCGCAACCGAGAACAATGTGTACAACCAGGCCAGGAGCTTTGCCGCCAACGTAAACGATCAGGCTTCTTTTAACCAGGCCGCCGACAGGGACCTGAAGGCCAGGGGTATCGCCCGCATGGTAGCCACGGACATCCGCCCGATAGACCATTCAATCGCCGGCATCGATGGCACTTCCCGCGATTTCATCCGCGATGTATATGAGGCGGACAAAGGCGATGTACTTGGTCCCACCAAAATAGGCGACTCTTACATCGTAGCCGTTCTGACCGAAGTGAACAAACCCGGCCTCCAGAGCGTGAATACGGTTCGTCCTTATATTGAGCCCATCCTGCGCAACAGGAAAAAGGCACAGCAGATCACCAAGAGCATCGGTAACATCACCACTCTTGAGGAAGTATCTGCCCGCCTGAAGCAACCCATCCAGGCTGCTGACAGTGTTCGCCTGGGCGGTGGCGGCCTGAACCCCATCGGCTACGAAGCCAGGGTGATCGGCGCAGCTTTCAATCCTGCCAACAAAGGCAAGGTGGTAACTCAGGCGCTGGAAGGCCAGAGCGGCGTGTACGTAATCCGCGTGAACTCCACCGGCACCACACCCGTAAGCGTAGCCAACATCGACGAGCAGCGTAAAATGCTGGAAACCCAAACCCGCCAGCAGGTGAGCAGCTACCAGTTCTCACCAGTAAACACCCTCCGTGCAGCAGCCGACATAAAGGACTACAGGGCGAAGTTTTATTAATGAAGATCTTATTATAAAAAGAAGATGCGGGTCCCGTGAGGGGCCCGTTTCTATTTTGGAGAAGAAATTAACCACAAAGATGCGATGAAGGCGAAGGAGCTCGAAGGCATTTCACGCAAAGGCGCAAAGGAAAGGCAAGAAACGGTCGTTTGAACTACAGTCTTCCCTTCGTGTTTCTTTTAGCGTACCGGCGCCTCCGTGGTTCCTACCCAACGAAGAAAGCAAAGGAGGGTCGCAGGCTCCCCAAATCCCAATAGGAGCCTGCGACTTCCCTTGCGCTCTTGGCTGGCAATAACCACAAAGATGCCGGTACGCCAAAAGGAACACGAAGGAAAAGGCTATAGTACAAGCGACCGTTTCTTTGCCTTTCCTTTGCGCCTTTGCGTGAAACCCCTTTGTGCTCCTTCGTGTTCTTCACGCCTTTGTGGTTAATCCACCTTTAACCTTTTACCCTCCCCCTCTACCCCCCTTCTCCCTACCTTTGCACCATGAGCGATGTAATTGTAAACAAAGTGGCCGGCAGCGGTTTGATCACCCTGGACCTGGAGAAGTACCTGCCCTCCGGCGAGGCAGCTTCTTTCGACCTGAAAGATCACCTGTTTATGGGCCTGATACTGAAGGAGAAGGATTTCCGCGAGGCGCTGAAGAGCCTGGATTGGAGCGTTTACAGCGGGAAGAATGTAGCCGTGTTTTGCAGTGTGGACGCCATCATACCCGTATGGGCCTATATGCTTGTGGCCAGCTACCTGCAACCTGTGGCAAAGTATGTATATGTGGGAACCGAAGCCGAAATGCAGAAGCATCTTTTCCTCAGGAACCTGGAAGCCATCAATCCCGAAGAATTCCGTGATCAGCGCATAGTGGTGAAAGGATGCGGTGAAATCCCCATCGACAGCTATGCCTATGCAGAGATAACCAGGCTGCTGACGTCCGTTGCCAAAAGCGTGATGTATGGTGAACCCTGCAGCACAGTGCCCATCTTTAAAAAGAAATAAATATCATGAAGAAACTGCTGTTCCTCCTGGGCTTTGCCCTCTTTCTTGCCGCCTGCAACAATAGCAACGACAATACGGCTGATGCGGATACCACCGCCGCAAAAGGAGAAGAAGAACCGGAGGTAGATGCCGAAACAGCCCTGCTGCAAAACAATATGCCGCAGCTCTTTGCCTATCTAAGCAACAGCGACTCCAGCTTTTCGCCCCAGCAGTTCGATATGACGGGTACCCGCGACCTGGACACCAGCGTGACCACTCCCGTAACCGAAAAGCAGATGGAGATGTTCCGTACCTGTCTTGTTTTCAGCCCTGACAGCAGCCAGGCCCTCGACCTGTTTTCCTATAACTACGTGCTCGTTCCCACCCGGGACGGCGGCATCCGTGCAGAGCAGGGCGGCCCCGATACCGAAGCCGCCCTCATCGACTTCAAAAGCGGCATCCGCAAAAGAATATATTTCTCCGGCCCCTCATCTGCCCTCCTCGATGCCCGCTGGCTCCCGGACGGCACCTTCCTGCTGGCCGGTGGCGAAGTCCTCACCCGCAACCGCCTCCTCCCCTTCATCTGGAAAGTCGATCCCCGCAGCAACCGCATCGACGTGTATAGTTATTCGGATACGCTTCAGGCTACAGCGGATAGCTATAAGAGAACGTTATGTAAATTCCTGCAGTAAGTCTAACCGCCAGGACGCCAGGACGCGAGGATCACTTGACCTTTTACAACTTGCCCGAAGCTTTAGCGTGGAAGCCAGACAGGCGCCTTCTTTTTCATTCTTGCGCCTTAGCGTCCTGGCGGTTAATCGTCGCTACTTCAATCCAGAAACAAGAAACAACAAACCAGAAACCTTCTTATCTTTTCGCCATGAACAAGGCTGAGAAATATCTCCGGTATATCATACCCAATTCCTTCTTCGGGTCTGAGCGGACCAAGGAGATATTGCATATCAACCCTGTTTCCGACATTACCCGGGAAGATGCGGAGAAGGTGATGATCACCGTTTACGATTACAATGAGTCGCACCTTTTTTCTGCCGAACTGAAATCGGTGAAGGACAGCCATTGCTACCTGGACAACAGCCATGTAAGCTGGATCAATATAGACGGCATCCGCAAGGGGGACGTGGAAGAACTG
>DASWNB010000532.1:0-2903 GCA_036399455.1 Flavisolibacter sp.
AGTTCGCCGTCGTACTTGAAAGAGCGGATATACATCTGGCGTGCGGGCCAGTCAAGCTTTTTCTGCTCGAATTGGCGGCGCAGTGTATCCTCCTTGCGGCGCATGGCATCGCCGGGGCGGGGAAGTGTTTTCTGGAAATCCACAAAAGAATAGTAGCTATCCTGGCCAAAGGCACTCATGCCAAGAAACAGGATCAATCCAAGGGTGAAGAGGTTTTTCATGTAACAGAACTGCCTTTATATCGAAATTCGTGAAACAAATGCAAACAATTCCTCAAAATATCATTACAGGTTGCCCCGGGCTGCCTGTTCCCGCTCGATAGCTTCAAATAAAGCCCTGAAGTTTCCCTTGCCAAAGCTCTTGGCGCCCTTGCGCTGGATGATCTCGAAGAACAGCGTGGGCCTGTCCTGCACGGGCTTGGAAAACAGTTGCAGAAGATAGCCTTCGTTGTCGCGGTCTACCAGTATGCCCAGCTCTTTCAGCGGCTCCAGGTCTTCATCTATCTTCCCTACCCTTTCCTCCAGGTCGTCGTAATAAATGGCAGGAACTTTCAGGAATTCCACGCCCCTGCTCATGAGTTCCCTTACGGTAGTCACGATGTCGTTGGTGGCCAGGGCAACGTGCTGCACGCCTTCGCCGCCGTAGAATTCAAGGTATTCTTCTACCTGCGATTTCTTTTTGCCTTCGGCAGGCTCGTTGATGGGGAATTTGACAAAGCCGTTTCCGTTGCTCATTACCTTGCTCATGAGGGCGGAATATTCCGTGGAGATATCCTCATCATCAAAGGTCAGTATGTTCTGGAAGCCCATCACTTTTTCGTAGAAGCTTACCCAGGTGTTCATCTGGTTCCAGCCCACGTTGCCCACGCAGTGGTCAACGTACTGGAGGCCGGTATCGGTAACACTGAACTGGGGTGTTGCCCAGGCGCGGTAGCCGGGCATGAAGGGCCCATTGTAGTTCTTTCTTTCAACAAATATGTGCACCGTATCGCCGTAGGTGTGAATGCCGCTGAGGACAACTTCACCCTGTTCGTCGTTCAGGTGCTTTGGTTCCATGTAGCTTGTGCCGCCCCTGCGGGTTGTTTCTTCCCAGGCGGAAGTAGCATCTTCCACCCGAAGAGCCAGCACTTTCACGCCATCGCCGTGTTTGTAGACATGGTCGGCAATATCGTTGTCCGGGCGAAGCGGCGAGGTAAGCACAAAGGTGAGCTTGTGCTGGCGTACCACATAGCTTGCCCTGTCCTTCACACCGGTTTCGGGACCGGCATAAGCGATGGGCTGAAAGCCAAAGGCGCTTATGTAGTAGTGAGCGGACTGCTTGGCGTTTCCTACATAAAATTCAACGTAATCGGTACCCTGGAGCGGAAGAAAGTCGGAGCTTGTGTGAACGTTTTGCTTTTCTGCGGTAGCTATAGCCATAGGGAGATTTGTTGTAAGGCAAAATTAGGGAAAAAGGTGAATGGTCAATGGTGAATGGTGAATGAGTCGTTTTCTGTGGAAGAAGTCTTACTGCATGGCAAAGCTAGGGAACCACGAAGGCTCTAAGACATAGAGCTTTCACAAAGAGCGTTGTGCATCTTCGCGTTCCCCGCGTCTCCGTGGTTCTCCTAGTTCTATTATCGTAATACCTCTTCCACAGAAAACGACTCATTCACCATTCACCATTGACCATTCACCTCTCTGGACTTTTTCCTATATTCGAATAAACATCCCGTATGGAGCCTGAAAAAGTGATATTCGAAGGTACGCCTTCCCAACTCCTCAACTTCTGGATCTTTGTTTCCTGCATCCTGGTCATTCCTATCCCGTATGCCATCTGGAAGTGGCTCCAGGTAAAGAACAACCGCCTCAAGCTCACCGACCAGCGCATCATCATGTCGGAGGGCGTATTCAACAAAACCACGAGCGAAATTGAACTATACCGTGTCCGCGACGTAGGCGTGGACGAGCCCTTCTTCCTGCGCATCTTTGGCGTGGGCCATGTGAAAATATACTCCACGGACGAGGCCACGTCCACAGTCAACCTATCCGCCTACAAAAATCCCCACTGGCTCAAGGACCAGGTGCGCCACTACGCCGAAATCAACCGCCAGCGCAGAAGATGGGGGAATGATAATGTGATCATACATGATCATGCTATTTAGGAGAAGCTGTTGGCTGTTAGCTGATGGCTGTTAGCTGCTTTCCGTTCGACTATGTAGAATATTTATTAAAAGAGTGCTGCAAGCTGATAGCCTCAAGCTGCAAGCCTTAGCTGCAAGAAATTCCCTCTACCTCTGCTTTCTTCGCGCCTTGGCGTCCTGGCGGTTAATATTTCTTTTGTTAAGCCGGTGATGCCCGATTGCCGGACGAGAACAAGCCAACAGCTAACAGCTACCAGCCAACAGCTTCCTCATCAATACCCAAATGGATATGTCTCCGGAAGCTGTTCATTATTCGGCTTAAGGTTCATTGCATGTAACGCTTTTGTCTGGTCCAGGTAAATAAAGGCGTCGTAGCGCTCGGGCAGGACGGAGGTGACGTAATTGCCGTAGCGTTCCCTTTCGGGGGCGTACACTACTCCTATGGCGCGGTGAGGGATGGGACCGGAATAGATATCCCTTTGTTCTTCTTCACTGAATAACAGGTAACGGTTGCGGGGGCTTTCGCGGTGAAGGGCGTGCTCCACGCTGCCTTGGCGTGCCGGGGGGACTTCCATCTCCTGCATGGGTGCGCCCCACTCGTCGCCTGCTATCACCGTGCCTTCATACGAGCCAAAACCTGCGAGGTACACCTGGTCGTTGCCGTACTGCTCGCGGGCAAGCTGGCCGATGTTGATCATGTTGGCGCGGGCCATGTCCGTAGCACGGGCATCGCCGATGTGCGTGTTGTGGGCCCATACGATTCCTTTGGCGCCGTCGCCGT
>DASWNB010000533.1:0-2555 GCA_036399455.1 Flavisolibacter sp.
TATCCGTCTGCCGTTCAGCGGCCCTGAAATCTCCTGTTCCAGCCTATAAAGCTTCTGTAAGACGAAGGGAGGACCCGGTGGGCACTTGGTTGCGGAATCAGGAAACCGCATGTATACCCACCAGGGCTTGTGCAGGCGCCACATTGCCTAAGATAGCGCTTTGAAGGGCTCGCCATCCCGCGCCGTGGACCAAGCGAAGAATCTGTACATTTACGCTGCTCAGAAATATGTCTTACCAACAATATGAAAGCTAACTACAGGCTTCTGCTTTTCTTCACCTGCCTCCTCACCGCATCTGCATTTACAAAAGCCTCCTCACAGAAATTGAGACTTGAAGGGTGGACATGAGTAAGCCGTCCCATTCCTTTCGGCCGGACGGCTAATCATACATTGGAATAAATTGACAATGCCACCTTTATAGTAAGGCTGGCAAAATTGCAAGCCTGGCTTGCCTGCACTCCGGGTTTGGGGATGATTATCGAGAGTATTTCTTTCCAGAGCCTCAATAGGAATGCAATCAACCTGGCGCTTTCCGACAACCTCAAGCTATACACCGTATCGCTTGACGTAAGACAGCATCAGCTACCAGGCTGAGAACTGCTTACCAGGTTACCCCGTCAACGGAGCATTTGTGGTCGCCGCCGTGGCCAAAATCGAGGTAGCACGCCCCCCGGTGGGAGTCGCTGTTGCTGGGGCATTTTGCGCCGCATTGGTTGCCTTCGGCCTGCCTGGGTTCGTCCTGCGCTGTGTTTTTTTCATCTGCCGGCCCTTGGGGAACATCAATGTTTGTCTCTTTCATAGCTTTTGTTTTATTATTAAAAGAATTAATGCGGATCTACGGAGTTTGGGAAGCCCGGCTCCTGCGGCATACGAATTAAATGCGGATCACGGATGTATTTTGTTCTGCAGGGAGTGGAAATCAACTGAAGAGTTTTTGAATTTACGACATTCTGCGCGAAGTACATAAAACCTTTCAGTTCATACGGTGCACTATAGCCGCAAACGAAGGCTGGCTTTGTACAGGCTCCGCACACACTGCCGTAAGGCTTGCTTTTTGTTGTGGGAAGCGATATGAAGATTTTGTGGAAGTATTTGCGGCCGCAGAAAGGGCTGATTGCCCTCTCCCTCTTTCTGGCAGGCATAAGCCAGTTGCTCAACCTGGTAGACCCGCTGATTTTCGGGAAGATCATAGATGAATATGCCACCACTCCCGGCAACCGTACGCAGGACGAGCTGGTAAGAGGCGTACTGTGGTGGCTGGGAATAGCTATTGCCGTTGCCCTCCTTGCCCGCATCGCCAAGGCTTTCCAGGAGTATTTTACACGGCTGGCGGTCCAGAAGTTCGGCATGCAGATCTTCAACGACGGCCTGAAGCAAACCCTGCGACTGTCCTTCCAGGAGTTTGAAGAGCAGCGCAGCGGCGAAACCCTGTCCGTACTGCAAAAAGTGCGGAGCGATACGCAGCAGTTCATCAACGCTTTTATCAATATCCTTTTTTCTTCCGTGGTCGGGATTGGCTTCCTGATCTGGTATTCCATCACCCGCAACTGGCTGCTCATACCGGTCTTTGTCATCGGCATACTTGTACTGGGCTCGCTTACGGGGCTGCTAAGCAAAAAGATCAAGACCACGCAGCGCTCCATCAACCGGGAAACCAATAAAATGTCGGGGGTCATCACCGAATCGCTGAGGAATATCGAGCTGGTAAAAAGCCTGGGACTTACCTTTCCCGAGATAAGGCGGCTGAGGGAACAGACACTTAAGATATTCGAGCTGGAAATGACAAAAGTAAAGAGGGTGCGTACGCTTTCGTTTATCCAGGGCACTACGCTCAGCGTGCTGAAGCAATCCATCCTCTTTATCCTTCTCTGGCTTATTTTCCGCCAGGAACTGACCACGGGCGAGCTCATTACCATGCAATTCATCTCCACCTCCATCTTCGGACCGCTCCAGGACCTGGGCAATATCATCCTCAGCTACCGCGAAGTGGAAGCTTCGGTAAATAATTTCGACCAGCTCATGCTCAAACCCATAGAGCAGAGACCCGAAGAGCCTGTGGATATCGGCGAGCTGAGGGACCTCCGTTTCGAGGACGTTGTGTTTCATCACAAAACTGCGGCTTATAATGCCATTGACGGCATTTCCTTTAGCGCCCGTACCGGCGAGACCATCGCCTTTGTAGGACCTTCCGGATCGGGAAAGTCCACTCTGGTGAAATTGCTTGTTGGATTGTACAAGCCCGTGCAGGGACATATCTATTTCAACGGGAATTCATCCATATCCATCAGGTACAACGAGCTGAGAAGGCAGATCGGCTTTGTAACGCAGGATACGCAGCTCTTTGCCGGCACCATAAAGGAGAACCTCCTTTTTGTAAAGCCCGATGCCACCGACGCGGAGATCACGGATGCACTCCACAAGGCTTCCTGCGAGCCCCTGCTCCGGCGCTCCTCCAGGGGAATAGACACCGTACTGGGTGAAGGCGGCATGAAGCTGTCCGGCGGCGAAAAGCAGCGCATCTCCATTGCCCGGGCCCTGCTCCGCCATCCCCGCCT
>DASWNB010000534.1:0-1710 GCA_036399455.1 Flavisolibacter sp.
AAGAGTGAGCATCAACCAGGCAAGAGTATTTGCAGGAAGAGATACGCTGGTGCTGCCTAATATTCCCTTCCGCCTGCAGGCTACGGGGAACGGAAGCTTTTCCTGGTCTCCGGCCGCAGGACTGAGCGCCACCGATCTGCCCGATCCTGTAGTGACACCTACCACGGATCGTACCTACCTGCTTACGGTGACCACGCCCGAAGGATGCGTGGCCACGGACGAGATAGTGATCGAGTTGTTCAAGGGTTCGGCGATACACGTGCCGTCCGGCTTTACACCCAACTACGATGGGAAGAACGATCTTTTCAGGCCGCATTACATCGGCATCAAAAAGCTTTATTACCTGAACGTATATAACCGCTGGGGACAGCAGGTGTTCTCCACCACCGACCTGCAAAAGGGATGGAACGGCGAGACCGGAGGAAAGCCTTCGGCTACGGGAAGTTTTGTGTGGATGCTGAAGGCCGAGGACCTGGCGGGAAAAACATACCAGCTTAAAGGAACCATTACGCTTATACGATGAACCGCAAACAATACTTATCCCTCCTCCTGTGCCTCCCGCTTTTTGCCGGAGCGCAAAAGCTTGGCTGGCAGAACGTGGATTCGCTTTACGGACCACTGCCGCCTTCAGTTCATGTTTTCCGCACCGCGGATTCCCTGGATGGCAAGCCCAACATAGCCTATTATGTTGTGGCCGACCTGAAGGACAGATCTCTCCGTTTTAATGCAGATACAAGCAAGGACAGAAGGCTTACGCCCAGCCAGTTTTATGCGAAGAACGGCCAGCCGTCGGTGGTGGTCAACTGCACCTTTTTCGCCTTTGAAACCAACCGCAACCTGAACGTAGTAATTAAAGATGGAAAGCTGGTGTCGCACAACCGCCCTGCGCTTGCCGGGAGAGGGAAGGACACCATGATGTACATACATCACCTGCGCAGCGGCATCGGTATCGATAAAAAGCGCCGAGCCGACGTGGCCTGGCTTTACACTGATTCTTCAAAAAAACATGCTTACGCCACGCAAACCGCATTCCCCGCCCGCAAAGATTCCGTTGCCCGCCACAGTGTCAAAAGCCTGTCGCGCAGCACGGGAAAGAGGCTGGAGAAATGGAAGATGAAAGCAGCCGTTGGCGGCGGACCCGTTCTGCTTCAGAACGGTGAGATAGCTATTACCAACGAGGAAGAACGCATGTTCACCGGCAGGGGCATCAGCGACAAGCATCCCCGCACCGCCATGGGCTATACCGCCGATGGAAAGCTTATCATCCTTGTAGTGCAGGGCCGCTTTCCCGGTCTCGCCGAAGGCGCCACCCTTCCGCAGGAAGCGCAAATGCTGAAAGACCTTGGCTGCATCGAAGCCCTTAACCTGGATGGCGGCGGCAGCTCCTGCCTGCTTGTGAACGGCAAGGAAACCATCCGCCCCTCCGACAAGGAAGGCCAGCGGGCGGTACCGGCAGTGTTTATCGTGAATGGTGAATGGTGAATCCGGGAATCGTCAATCGTGAATGAATTAGAAGTATGATATGAGAAAGAAAAGGCTGATATTATTTGTACTGGTCGGATTGGTGGTACTGGGAGTGTTGGTGATCTTTATTTGTAATCGCATCATTGAAAATGTATCGAGAGGCAAGCTTTATTCCGATGCGGCTTCGATACCATACAACAGAACCGGGCTGCTGCTGGGCACTACGCGGCACGTGGTCAATGGCGG
>DASWNB010000535.1:0-2288 GCA_036399455.1 Flavisolibacter sp.
CTTACAACCCCGCACAGGCTTCCGACCACATGCGCAACGGAACCCGCAACTGGTTTATCTGGATGAAAAAGCAAACCGGCGCAGACGGCTTCCGCCTTGATGCGGTGAAGCACTTCCCCCATTGGGCTACGCAGGACTTCCTGTACAATGTTAAATACAATGCAGGCTGGGCCAACGGCGGCGCCAACATGATTGCCATAGGTGAATACGTGGGCAGCGGCACCGACATGGACACCTGGATCAACAACGTAAAGACCAGCAACGGCGGCAGCGAAGACCTCGTAGGCACTTTCGACTTCAGCCTGCGGCAGGAGCTGAAGAACATGGTCAGCGGCGGCGGCGCTTACAACATCGGCACCCTGCCCGGTGCACAGCAGGCCAACCGCTTCCGCACGGTTCCCTTCGTGAACAACCACGATACTTTCCGTCCCATCAAGGACGCCAACGGTAATTACATCGGCTGGGATACCGGCAATGAGCTTGGAGGCGGTCACATCGATCCTTTCGATCCCCGCCTGGCCGTAGCTTATGCGGTGTGCTTTGCGGTTGACGGCTCGCCGCAGGTGTTCTTTGAAGACCTGTTTGACGTGGGCGGCACCAGCAAGCGCTATATACACCAGCCCACCAGCACCACCGACCTGCCCGTACGCGACGCCATTGCCAATATCATATGGTGCCACCAGAAGCTGAACTTCAAGAAAGGCTCCTACAAGGTGCGCTGGCAGGCTTCCGACCTGCTGATCATCGAGAGAGGCTACAAGTCAGGTCCGGAGAACAGCTACGCCATCATTGGCGTGAACGACAACTGGAACACCTGGCAGAGCGCCAATATTCAAACCGATTTCGGTCCCAACGTACAGTTGCACGATTACTCCGGCGCCAATGCCAACGACATCTGGACCGATGCTAACGGAAGAGTAACCATCTTCGTACCCCCTTGCGACGGCAGCAACCTGCGCCGCGGCTATTGCATCTGGGGCCCTGCGGGTGTAAGCGGCGGCTTCAACCCTGCCCAGCGCAGCACTACCCAGGAGTGGGAGATGGCCAATGACCTGGGCGATTCGCACAACAGCTCGCTGAAGCAGGGCGGTGCATTGCCTGCATCTTCAACGGCGCTGCGTTATGCAGGCAAGGTGTTCAACGAAGGCGGAAAGACCATCACGGTGAACGTGTATCCTTCAAACGCTGCATACAACCTGACCGTAGGGATTTACAGCAATGCCGATGTGCTGCTAAGCTCTACCAGCGGAACCGGCACGCTGACGCTGAACTATACGCCCGCTTCTACTGCCTTTTACAAGATCAAGGTAAAGAATACGAGCAGCAGCAACCCGGCGCAGAATCTATTTGTAAAAGCTACCTATACAGCCCCGAAAGTGGCGAACACCAGTGGCTTCCCCGCTGCGGTGAATACGGCCTCCAACGGCATCATGGAAGTAGAGCAGCAGAACAACAACATCTACCTGAATGCTTACCTGATGGACCGTTCCACCACGGCAAACGTGCAGTTCACCCTGGCCCAAAAAGATAAAGCCCAGGTGATACTGGTGAATACCGAAGGCCAGTTGGTGAAGATGATCTCCGACAGGGAATTTACTGCAGGCACGCACAACCTCACCTTCTCCACCAGCGAACTGAGTGCGGGCACTTACTTTGTGGTGCTTACCTCACCGAAAGAAAGAAGGGTGTCAAAGCTGGCGGTTTTGAAATAATAGCTATGCATCGTTTTAATAAAATTGCCGCTTCGGAAGAAGCGGCATTTTTTATTGGGGCCCTTGTCTTGTTTCATGTAATAATGAAGAACCCTTCGGGATCTTTTTTGTGCCGGAAACCGGCCCTTTATGGAGGAGATATTAACTTGCGTATCTTTAAACCATAAACACGTAATGAACGTCTTTAAAAGGATCAAAAGACACCTGGCAATAAAATTCTCCTTCGCCAAAGATCCCACAAAAAGGATTATTTCTTTCTGGGAAAAAGGCGGGCCCGATTTCGACTATTTCAAAAACGCGGATCAACAGGACTGGCTTAATGTTTTTTGGAGCAGCGAAAGTAAATTCCTTCAATATTTCAGGCACCTGCAACTGGACACTACGCTTGAAATAGCCTGCGGTACCGGAAGGCATTCCGCACAAATGATACATAAGATAAAGAAGCTTTACCTGCTGGATTCATCCCTGGGTGCTTTAAACCTTGCCAGGGAAAGGTTTGCCGGGAATACGAATGTGACATACATCCATAATAAAGACGGAATGGGGATACCCGGTATTGTTCCCGATAATTCTTTA
>DASWNB010000536.1:0-12148 GCA_036399455.1 Flavisolibacter sp.
CCGCTGGAAGCTACCGTGACATTGATGGTTTGCGAGCAGGTGCTGTTATCCGTAATCACCACGGTATGGTCCCCGCCCAGCAGGCCGCTGAAAGTATGCGACAGCCCGGTTATTAGCTGGGGCGTACCGCCATCCAGCGAAGCATGGAAAGGAGCAACGCCTACTCCCGAAGGAATGTTGACGGTGATGGAGCCCGTGGGTCCGCAGGCCGATGGCGTAGTAGTATGCGTGGCGTTGAGGCTGGTGGTTTTGTTGACCGTAATGGTGTCAATGGATTCGAGGGGAGTGCCTGTTTCGCAACTGGAAAAATAGGTTTTGACCACGTACTGGCTGGAAGCGGAGGGGCAGATATTGCTGAAGTTGATGTCCAGCAGGCCGGGAACCGTAGTAGTGGTGTCCGCAGCAGTAGTGGTGTACAGCAGGGTGCCGCTCATGTCCCAGATCTCGGCTTTGGAGAAGCGGGAGGTGACGCCTGAGGGAACGAAGCGGTAGCCGGTGTTGGATTCCGCCCAGGCGGTGGAGTTCTTGCCGGGCGGTGTTACTGCTTTGTCGCGGTTCCAGTTCTGAATACCAAGTATGGCGCGGCCGCCGTTGTGCGAGTTGCAGATGGTGCGGTTGCCTACGAATACTTCAATCAATCCCGTATTCTCGTGCATGACGATCTGGCTGGTCTGCAGTTCGGGGCAGTTGAAGGGGAGGAAGTGGGGTATCTCAAAAAAGGAAACTACTATGCGGCGGAGCGGCGAAGTGCCTTCCACGCGGTATTCCATTTTTTTATTTGGGGAACTCTTGGAAATATCTATATCCTGGTATACGCCAAAGATCGCGGCGCGGGGCAACAGCGGGGTAAGGCTGGGCGAGGGGCAGGCCAATCCCGGGGCGGTAGGGTTGCCCGGACCGGCGCCGGGCAGGGTAGACGTAGCGCTCAGGGCCCAATGACTTCCCCTAAGAGCATTGGTGGTGTCGAAGGTGATGAGGGCGTTGGTGCTCATGACCATTTTTGAATAGTAAGCCCCGTAAAAACAGAAGTTGAAAGGCAGGAAACTGGTATCGAAAAATTTGTCGTCCTGCTGGTCGGGGCAGGGGGTATATATCAGTCCCGGCGCCGATGTGACGTAAGGATAAGGGTTGTAGGGGATAGAAACGACGCTGTAATCTTCAGTTGATTTCAGGTGGGGCACCTGCACTTTAAGGGATGTGCAGTTAACGCCGCAGGGAAGGTCTATCACCGTTCCGTTCAGCCCCGTATTGATCTGGCCGAAGCCCTTCAGCGAAAGCAAAAGACACAGTAAAAAGAAAAAACTGGCCATCCTTCTCATAACAGTTGCAGTATGGTGCATGAACGCGGAAATAAGTACAACAAGTTACGGAAAAAGGCGGAGGGAAAGGCGAAAGGCAGAAGGTAAAAGGTAGAAGGTAGAAGGCAGGAGCTTTGTCGATTCGGGCTGCCCTTGAGAATGTTCAATATTCAATTTTCAAGTATTCCGCTGAATTGGAAACCACTTGAGAGTTGAACATTGGGCGTTGAATATTGAGTATTCCGCCTTTCGCGTCCTCCCTTCCACCCTACGCTTCCGTTTCAAACCTTTCCACTGAATGAATTCCGTTCAGGGACTTGAGGCGCTTCACAAGCTCGTCCAGCTCGTCCTTGTCGTGAACGAAAAGCTTGATGGTTCCTTCGAAAACGCCTTCGCGGGATTCGATGGTGATGGCGGAGATATTGATGCGGAGGTCGCCGCTGATGATGGTAGTGATCTTGTTTACCACGCCCACGTCGTCCATGCCGATGATCTTGAGACCCGTGAGGAAGGATATCTCCTTGTTCTTGGCCCACTTGGTCTTTACGAGGCGGTGGCCGTAGTTGGCCATCAGCCTGGCGGCATTGGGACAGTTGGTGCGGTGTATGGTGAGGCCCTTGCCGGTGGTGACAAATCCAAACACGTCGTCGCCGGGAATGGGCTTGCAGCAGTTGGCGAGGTTGTAAACAATGCGGTCGCTGCTTTCGCCGAAGATGATCAGCTCCGTATCCTTCTTCCCTATTTGGCCCAGCGGTTCCTGCTTTACTTCCGGCTGCTTTACGGGACGGGGCGCTTCGAGCTTCTCGCCCAGCGCCTTGAATTCCTTCAGTTCTTTCAGGTCGATGTTCTTGATGGCTACCTGGTAATACAGCTCCAGCGGGGCGCTCAGCTTATAGAAGTTTACTATCTCGTCGATGTTCTGGGCGTTCATGGGTACGCCGAGGCCATCCAGCTTGCGCTGCACGGTGTACCTGCCTTCTTCGGCAATGGCTTTCTTTTCCTCTTTCAGCGAGTCCTTGATCTTGCTGCGGGCCTTGGCGGTAACCACGAAGTTGAGCCAGTCCTCGGAAGGCTTCTGCTTGTTGGAGGTGATGATCTCCACCTGATCGCCGCTGCGCAGCTTATGGCTGATGGGCACCAGCTTGTGGTTCACTTTCGCGCCGATACATTTCACGCCAACTTCGCTGTGCACCGAAAAGGCAAAGTCCAGCGCGGTGGCGCCCACGGGCAGCATCTTCACATCGCCTTTAGGCGTATAGATATAAATTTCCTCGGCAAGGAAGCTGCGCTTGAAGTCGTGCAGGAAATCCACCGAGTCCACGTCCTGGCTGGTGATCACTTCGCGTATCTGGCTGAACCATTTGTCAAAGCGGCTTTCGTCGGAAGTGCCTTCCTTGTATTTCCAGTGTGCGGCCAGGCCTTTCTCCGCAATCTCGTTCATGCGCTTGGTGCGTATCTGCACTTCCACCCATTTGCCCTGCGGGCCCATCACGGTAGTATGCAGGGCCTCATAGCCATTGCTTTTGGGATTGCTCAGCCAGTCGCGCAGGCGCTCCGGCGAAGGGTTGTATTCATCGGTAATGATGGAGTACACTTTCCAGCAATCGGCCTTTTCGGTTTCGGGAAGCGAGTTAAGGATGATGCGTATGGCGAAGAGATCGTACACTTCCTCGAAGCTCACGCCCTTTTTCTTCATCTTGTTCCAGATGGAGTGAATGCTTTTGGGGCGGCCGTATATTTCGAAGTCAAGCCCCGTTTTTTCCAGCTTGTCTTTCAGCGGCTTGATGAATTCGTTGATGTAGCGGGTACGTTCGCGGCGGGTTTCGGCCAGCTTGCGGGCAATTTCCTTGTAGGTGTCCGGCTCCAGGTATTTCATGGACAGGTCTTCCAGCTCGGTCTTGATGCTGTACAGGCCCATCCGGTGTGCCAGCGGGGCGTACACGTACACGGTTTCGGAAGATACCTTGAGCTGCTTTTCGGCCCTCATGCTGTCCAGCGTACGCATGTTGTGAAGACGATCGGCCAGCTTGATGAGGATGACGCGGGGATCGTCGGTAAGCGTGAGCAGTATCTTCCTGAAATTCTCCGCCTGCTGCGAAGCGTTCACATCAATGACGTTGGAGATCTTGGTAAGGCCGTCTACGATCTTGGCGATCTCGCTGCCGAATTCCTTCTGCACGTCATCGAGGTTGATGTCGGTATCTTCAACGGTATCGTGGAGAAGGGAGCAGATGGTGGAGCGGACACCCAGGCCGATCTCTTCCGCACAGATGCGGGCCACGGCCAGTGGATGAAGAATATAGGGCTCGCCGCTTTTACGCCTCATGGTCTTATGGGCTTCGGCTGCCATTTCAAAGGCGCGGCGGATGAGCTTGCGGTCGCCGGGCTTTATACGCGATTTAAGGGCACGCAGCAAGGCGCGGTATTCCCGTAGGATAAGCTTCTTTTCCTGTTCCTCGTTAAGATTATACTTCGGTAACTGCGCGACGGTTTCCATAGGCTACGAATTTACTCAATTCAGGGTAGAACGAAGGTCATTTTAACTACAAGTTTCCCATGTATTAGGTTTTTTCACCTACTTTTGCAGCCCCTTGGAAGGAAAGGTAAGAGGTAGAAGGTAAAAGGCGGAAGGCGGAGCCCTTAGTTCGAAGAGTCTTCCTTGAACATTCAGCCTTATGCCTTTAACCTTAGACCTTCTACCCTAGAGCGGATGTGGCGAAATTGGTAGACGCATTAGACTTAGGATCTAACGCCGCGAGGCATGGGGGTTCGAGTCCCTCCATCCGCACAAAATAATGTTCATGACAGGTGTTCCGCTCCGGAGAAGCGTTCCTGGACAATGAGCATTGTATTGATTATTGAACATTATTGCATAAAAACAAAGTATGCCAACAGTTACACAACAGGAAGTTGCTCCCCTTCACAAGCAGCTCAGCGTTACCATCAATAAGGAAGATTACCTGCCCCAGTTCGAAAAATCGCTGAAGGAATACAGCAAGAAAGCCAACATCCCCGGCTTCCGCAAAGGCATGGTGCCCGCAGGACTGATCCGCAAAATGTACGGCTCCTCCCTTTTTACCGATGAAATCCTGAAAGTGGTGGACCGCGAAGTGTTCAAGTATATACAGGACGAAAAGCTGGACATCTTTGCACAGCCCCTGCCCGTGGAAATGAACCTCTCCCAGCTTGATGTAAACCATCCCAACAACTACACCTTCACCTTTGAAGTAGGCATGAAACCCGACTTCAAGCTGCCCGACCTGGGCACCCTGCCGGTGAAGAGGTACCGCGTAGACATCAACGACCAGATGGTGAACGACGAAGTGGAGCGCCTGCGCGGCCGCTACGGCAACATGACCGAGCCCGAAAACGTAAACAACGAAGAGAACGTGCTGAACGTAACCTTTGCTGAAATTGACGGAGAGGGCAATGTAACCGAAGGCGGCAACGGCAAGGACAATTCACTGCTTGTAAAATATTTCAGGCCCGAATTCAGGAACAACCTGATGGGCAAAAAGACCGGCGACACCATAGACCTGGCGCTTGACGAAGCACTGGAAGGAAAGGAAAAAGAAGCGGTCCAGAAAGACCTGGGCCTTGACAATTCCGAAGGCAGGCGCTTCCGTATGACCATCACCAAGATTGGACTGGTAGAGCCCCGCGAGCTGAACGAAGAATTCTTCACGCAGCTCTTCCCCAACCAGGAAGTAAAGACCGAAGAAGAATTCCGCCAGCGCATCCGCGAGGAGCTGCAAAGGCAGTGGGATTCCGAAAGCCGCAACCAGCTTCACCACAACCTGTACCACGTACTCCTGGACAATACGCATATTGATTTTCCTGTTGATTTCCTCAAGCGCTGGCTAAGGACCCAGGGGGAAAACAACGAGCCGAAAACCGAAGAGCAGGTGGAGCAGGAATTCCCCACTTTCATCAACCAGCTCAAGTGGACACTGGTCATTGAAAAGGCCGTTGAGCAGGGAGGGATCCAGGTGCAGCAGGACGACATACGCCAGTTTGCCAGACAGCAGTTGTTTGGTTACATGGGCATGAACATCATGGACGGCGAGAACGAGCAGGAGTGGGTGAAAGACTACATCGACCGCATGATGAAGGACCGCAAATATGTTGAAGATGCCTATAACCGCATCCAGACCCAGAAGCTCTTTGAATGGGCCGAAACCCAGGTCAATGCCACGGACACCCCCATCAGCCGCGAAGACTTCATCCACATGAACGAAGAGCATCAGCATCAGCATCATTAAAGGAGGATCATCTTAATCTTAAAGAAGATCATCATAGATAACAATACTGCCCCGCCTCCGGCGGGGTTTTGTTTGGGAGAAGCTGTTGGCTGATAGCTGTTGGCTGTTAGCAGATCAGGATAGCGATGGACATCTTTTACTTAGACACTGAATAAATAAAGCTTAATGTGGAGTGGTAATACTCAGTACCCTCTTCCTTTCCTGAGGATGATTCTCGGAAAATAACGTATCTGAATCGGCAGACCTAACAAGCCAACAGCTATCGGCTAACAGCTATCAGCCTCCGGAATGGCATTTTGTCCTGATTTTATGCCAAGCATGGTATTTGATAGAACACAATTCTTAATTTGCTTTAAATCTTAGACGATATGAGTTTTTCATCAGAATTTGAGAAATATGCCGTGAAGCACCGTGGAATGTCGAGCAATACTATAGACAGCTATGGCAAATATCTTGTAACGGCCCTTACTCCTAACATCATCGAAGAGCGTCCCATGAACGTGGCTGTAATGGACGTGTACAGCCGCCTTATGATGGACCGCATTATCTTCCTGGGCTACCCCATTAATGACGAAGTAGCCAACATCGTAACGGCCCAGCTCCTCTTCCTGGATTCTACGGACCGCACACGTGATATTAATATGTATATCAACTCGCCGGGCGGCAGCGTGTATGCCGGCCTGGGCATCTACGATACCATGCAGTATGTCAGCCCCGACGTGGCCACCATCTGCATAGGCATGGCCGCCTCCATGGGCAGCGTACTGCTGGCCGCCGGTACACAGGGCAAAAGAGCCGCCCTCAAGCATGCCCGCGTGATGATGCACCAGCCCAGCGGCGCCATCGGCGGACAGGCAACCGATATCGAGATCACCGTTAAGGAGATCCGCAAGCTCAAAAGAGAGCTCTACGAAATCGTTTGCCACCACTCCAACAAATCCGCCGAGGAAGTGGAAAGGGATTTTGACCGCGATTACTGGATGACCGCTCCCGAGGCGAAGGAATACGGACTGGTGGATGAGGTGTTGCTCACCAACCCCCGCAAGGAGAAAAAAACAGAAACCGTTTAATTCAACTAACAAAAGATACCAAGATGAGCTTTCAAGATTTATATTATAACCGTTGGAGAATGCAGCCCGGCCCCGGCGAACCCGACCCCGAACAACCTGAAACTGAAGAAGAAAAAGAAGAAAGAGCACAGATAGACACCCCGATGCTGTACAAGCGCCTGGAAAAATATTTCTTCCAGACCCGCAGCATTTACCTCTGGGGTGTGGTAGACGATAAGTCGGCAAAAGACGTAACCACTAAGCTCCTGCTGCTGGAAGCCGACAAGCCCGGCGAAGAGATCAAGTTCTTTATCAGCAGCCCCGGCGGTTCCGTTACCAGCGGAATGGTCATCTACGATACCATGAAGCTGCTCCGCTCTCCCGTAAGCACCATCTGCATGGGGCTTGCCGCCTCCATGGGCAGCATACTGCTCAGCGGCGGTACGAAAGGCAGGCGCTTCATCTACCCCAACGGCGAAGTAATGATCCACCAGCCCTCCCTCGGCGGGCACATCCAGGGCGTAAGCGCCGATATGGAAATTCACGCCGAGCAGATCCTGCGGACAAAGCTGATGGGCGCCCGCATCCTGTCCGAAAACACCGGCCAGAGCATCGAGCGCATCAAGCGCGACTTCGAACGCGACTACTGGATGGACGCCCCCCAGGCCATCGAGTACGGGATAGTAGATAAGATCATGGAGAAACTGCATTGACGATAAGCGATGACCGACAACTGTTAACCGTTGAGGAACAGGCGGTAGCGATTAATTCAATCTTCAATTTATAATTAGCCTTGAGATTCCCCTCCGGGAGGAGTTTCAAGGCTTTTTTATCCCCGCAACCGGCCCCGGCACCCATCGGTCATCGTCATCGGTCATCGGTCATCGGTTGTCGGTCCTCGGTTATCGGTTATCGGTCATCGGTCATCCAACCTCCCTCGTCTAAACTTTTCCCTAAAACACCACAAACCCTAACTAACCCCAACCCTTTTATGTAATTTTGCTGGCTTGAATGCAGCGAATTGCCGTTTTAAAACGTTCTATTAAATACCAGAAGCAACTCAATGGCTAAAAATATATTACACTGTTCCTTTTGTGGCCGAAGCCGCGATGAAGTGAAAATCCTCATTGCCGGCCAGGAAGGCCATATCTGTGAAAGCTGCGTGGAGCATGCCCGGGAGATCATCGACCAGGAGCTCATGGTGCGCGACGACAAGTCCGCTTCCGCGGGTTCTTTTAAGCTGACCGTGAAAAAACCCATGGAAATCAAGAAGTTCCTTGATGAGTACGTCATTGGGCAGGACGAGGCCAAGAAAGTGCTTTCCGTGGCCGTTTACAACCACTACAAGCGCCTGCAGTATAAAAGCTCGGATACCGTTAAGGATGAGATCGAAATAGAAAAAAGCAACATCATCATGGTAGGTGAAACCGGTACGGGTAAAACCCTGCTGGCCAAGACCATCGCCAAGTTGCTGAACGTTCCCTTCACCATCGTTGACGCTACCGTGTTTACCGAAGCCGGTTACGTGGGTGAAGACGTGGAAAGCATCCTCACCCGCCTGCTCCAGGTGTGCAACTACGATGTGGCCGCCGCCGAAAGAGGCATAGTTTATATCGACGAGATAGACAAGATTGCACGCAAGAGTGACAATCCTTCCATCACACGCGACGTAAGCGGCGAAGGCGTGCAGCAGGGTATGCTGAAACTGCTGGAAGGCACCGACGTGCTGGTTCCCCCGCAGGGTGGCAGGAAGCATCCCGAGCAGAAACTTATCAAGATCAACACCCAGAATGTACTCTTCATCTGCGGCGGCGCCTTCGACGGCATCGACAAGATCATTGCCCGCAGGGTGCAGACCAACACCATAGGCTTCAACGTGGACAAAGAGCTGCAGGAGAAAATGAAAAAGAACCTGCTCCGCTACGTGAACCCCCAGGATCTTAAAGCATTCGGACTAATCCCCGAGCTGCTGGGACGCCTGCCCGTGGTTACCCACCTGGATCCGCTGGATACCGAAACGCTGAGGGCCATCCTTACAGAGCCCAAAAATGCCCTCATCAAGCAGTACGTGCGTCTCTTTGAACTGGAAGGCATCCACCTCCAGATCGAAGACGAGGTGCTGGACTTCATGGTGGAAAAAGCAGTGGAATTCAAGCTGGGCGCCCGTGGCCTTCGCAGCATCTGCGAAAGCATTCTTACGGACGCCATGTTTGAGCTTCCCTCCTCCAAGGAAAAATTCTTTACGCTCGACATGGAATACGCCAGGCGTAAATTTGAAAAGAGCAAGCTTAGTTTGCTGAAAGTAGCATAAGGACCAGTTGCGAGTTGTAAGCTTCGAGTTACGAGACCTTTCTACGGCTCGCAGCTTATAGCTCGAAACTAATTTCTAAAAAAAATACCCATGTTTGGACTTAACCAGGACAATGCACAAGGACAGGTATCGGAACTGATAGAAAAGCTGAAGACACAGGCAGGCTTGTCCGATGAACAGGCTCAGAAAGTAATCGACACCATTAAAAATTTTGTGTCTGACAAATATCCCATGCTCCGCGGAGCGGTGGATAATATGTTCGGCAAATAAAACAACAGCTTTGTACGGGCGCTGCACTGCTTTCCTCCTGCTCCTTTTTCTTGTTGGATGCACGGTTAAAGAGGAAAGACAAGTGCAGCGCTCTTTTTATTACTGGAAGACGGGCTTCCGGCTTTCTCCAAAAGAAAAAACCTACCTCCGCGATCTCTCCGTAAAGCACCTCTACATAAAGCTTTTCGATGTAAGCTGGGACGATGAACGCCAGGCGGCGCTGCCCGTTGCCAAAAGCCTCTTTCGCGAAGCGCCTCCAAAAAATATAGCCATCACTCCCGTTGTATTCATCACCAACGAAACACTTGTTAAATCGGATACGGCGCAGGTAAATGTGCTGGCGGAACGCATCGCTTCCCTTCTCTCCTCGATTTCCACCACCGCCAGCCTGCAGCTTTCCGGCGAAGTGCAGGTGGATTGCGACTGGACGGCGGGCACAAAGAACAAATACTTCCAACTGCTGGAAGCCCTGCGGCAGACGCCTTTTGTACAAGGGAAAAAACTATCGGCCACCATCAGGCTGCACCAGCTCAAATACCTGTCGGAGAACGGGGTGCCCCCGGTGGACAAGGGCCTGCTGATGGCTTATAACATGGGCAACCTCCGCCACCCGGAAACCGGGAACTCCATCATCGAACCTTCCGAGCTGAAAAAATACATCCGCAGCATGGACAATTACCCGCTTCCGCTGGATGTGGCCCTGCCCCTGTTTGAATGGTATGTGCTGTTCCGGCAGAACAGCTACAAGGGACTGGTGCACCGACTGGAGAACGACAGCCTTCCCTGGAAGAACGGGAGGCATGTTTTTATGGGTGATACGGTCGTGGGCGGGTACTCATTCCGGCGGGGCGACTGGCTGCGCCACGAGCGGAGCGATGCGGGGGAAGTAAAGACCTGCGCCAACCTGCTGGCCAAAAAGCTGAAAAACAGGGAAGTAAATGTTATTTTGTACCATCTCGACGAATACAACCTGACTAAATACCAACTGTATGAACTGGAAAGTTTTTATAATAGCTTCCGCTAGTTTCGCTCTTTCCCTTTTTCCCCAGAACATTTTTGGCTGCAGCGAGCCCGATCTGGTGGATTATTATACAAGCTTCTTCAGCGAGGGAGCCTCCGGCACACCCGAGTACAAGCCTTTTTACTATAATGCCATGCTGCGCTTTTACGACGATGCGGAGTGGTATGAGGAAGCAGCCCCGAAATCGTATGACGATGACAGGCTGATACAGGAATGGGCTTCCTTTTGCAAGACGCCCATAGCCGATGCCGCAGAATTTATTTACAAGGTGAAGAAGAGCGACGTGGACAAACTGCTGGCAGCAAAGGGAACAATACCCGCTACTTTCCCCGACAGCCTGCGCAGGAATGCGATGGTGCAATGCCTTTCTTCTTCAAAACATACCGCCACGCTTCAATACCTTCAGTTTGCCAAAACCATAGAGCCTTATGTGTCGGAGGGAGATTGGGAAAACCCCGTGGAGAGGGACAGCCTGAAGATGAACGGCTTTATAGCTACTGCCGACAAGCGGTACCACGAAGCCACCGACGCTTTCCTGAAAGACAAATATGCTTTCCAGCGCTGCAGGCTGGCCTTTTACAACAACCGCTACCAGGACTGCATCCGCTGGTACGACGAGCATTTCACCCCGCAGAACACATCGGCCGTTAACGCCATGGCGCATTCCTATAAAGGGGGAAGCCAGTTCAGGCTGGACAGGAAAAAAGAAGCCGCTTATACCTTCAGCAAGGTTTTCGATCCCGCGGCCTCCACAAAAAAGCAGCACATGCTGGGCTTTCTGTGGGCTACCGATTTTTCCAACGCCGCACTGGAAGAAGAGTACAGCGCACTGGCCCGCAATGACGTTGAAAAAGCCAAGCTGCTGGGCATGTTCGCCCTTCACGGCATCGACTACCGTCTGCCCACGCTGGAAAAAGTATTTGCACTGGACCCTTCCTCGCCCATGCTGCCCGTACTGGCCATACGCGAGATCAACAAGGTGGAGGAACAATACCTCACTCCTATGCTGGACGAAAGTGTGAGGAAGTGGTTTTTCTATGAAAGGGAGAACGGGCCGGACGAAGCCAAAAGCAAGCAGTACATAAGCGATCTGACCCGCTTCTTTGAAAAACTGTCTGCCCACAAAGCCACTGCCCAGCCTGCGCTTTATCTCACCGGCGCCGCCTATCTATCTTACCTGGCAAAAGATTACAGCAAGGCAAAGACATACATCGAGCAGGCAAAAAAACATAAGGCATCGGGCCGCCTCAATGACCAGGTCCAGCTCACACAATTGCTGGTGATGGCCAGCGACGATCCTAAAATTGATGCAGCCGTGGAGCAGGAGATACTTCCCGCGGTGCAGTGGCTGGCCGGAAAGGCAAAGACCGATGAAGAATATGCCCTTTTCGCCCGCAACTTCTTCAACGCTGTGCTGGCCCCCCGCTACGAGCAACAGGGCGACCTGCCCCGCGCTGCGCTGGCGTACGGCGAGATAGGTTATGTGCAGGAGAAAATGAACACGGCTCAACTGCTCACGCTGTACCAGCTTTACGGCAAGAACGATGCTACCGGTTTTGAAAAATTCATGCTGAATAATGCCTATTTCAAGCGTGACGAAGTGGTGGATGTTATCGGCACCTCTTACCTCCGCGACCGCCGTTTTGACCTGGCCGTCGAATGGCTGAAGAAGGCCGGCAAACCGGCAGACCTGGTTGAGACCAAATACGACTACAGAACCGATAAAACAACTAACATCAATGTCGATCCCTTCTTTGATTACCTGAACGACTGGCAGCGTTTTGACAAGAAAGGAACGAAGCCTTATACCAAGCTCAGTCTCGCCGAAAAGCTGCTGGAAACCCAAAAGAAACTGGACACAGTAAAAAGTGTGGAGCAGCGTGCAAAGCTCAACTACCTGCTGGGCACTGCTTATTACAATATGAGCTATTACGGCA
>DASWNB010000537.1:0-9970 GCA_036399455.1 Flavisolibacter sp.
GGCTTATGGCTTGTGTACGTACAGCCTACGAGTGCCATATCTTATTAATTATTCTTTAGCGCAGATAGTCTTTCGCTATTCCTGACCTGCTAAAAGCCAACAGCCATCAGCTATCAGCTTTTTTCACGATTCACGCTCACAGCATACATCTCATGCAGCTTATCAATCGCCTGGCGGCCTTCCTCTCCAAGCCGGAGCGAGTGGTTGTTGACGTAAAGCCCGATGTGCTGGCGCATGACGTTTTCGCTCATTTCCTGTGCATGGGATTTTACGTAGTCCGGGAGCTGGGGATAGTTGGAGAATGCGTGTTCGAGGCTGCGGCGGATGAGGCGGTCTGCTTTTTCCCTTACCTCCTGCGGCAGGCTGCTGCGGATGGCGATGCAGCCGAGCGGTATGGGCAGGCTCATGCGCTGCTCCCAAACCTCGCCAAGATCGAGGATTTTGATTAGGCCTTTTTGCTGGTAGGTAAAGCGGTTTTCGTGGATGATGACGCCCATGTCCACTCGGCCGTCCAGCACGGCATTTTCTATTTCCGAAAAAAGCATCGGTATTTTATTCGCTACCGTGGGGAAAGCAAAGTTGAGCAGGAAGTGGGCCGTTGTGTTAACGCCTGGAATGGCTATGCTGCAGTGGGCCACATCGGGCACGTTCACCATTTTTTTTGCAATCAGCAGGGGGCCGACGCCCTTTCCCAGCGCAGCGCCTGATTCCAGGAGGGTATATTCTCCCGCTGCATTAAAGAAGGCAGGGAGGCTGAGCTTGGTGATGTCGAGTCTTCCTTCCTTTGCCCATTCGTTCAGGGTCTGCACGTCTTCCAGCACGGTTTCAAATTCTAATCCTTCTGTATCTATTTTATTATTGACCAGTGCGTCAAAGATGAAGGTATCGTTGGGACAGGGGGAAAAGGCAAGGGTGAGTTTCATGTCAAGGTTTTAATCAGTTTCTGTAAATGAAGGTTAAGGTTGGCGATGGCTTCTGCCATCATCCATTTGCTTTTGTCGCGTTCGCCTATAAAATTGGAAAAGGAGCGGAGCTGTAAAAAGGGAATGTTCTCCATCAGCGCTACATAATGCAGGCCAGCGCCCTCGAGCGATTCGGAAGAAGCGCCCAGTGAGCGGTAGTATTCAATCCGGTTGCGGTTCGTGGAAATTTCGTTTACGGTCACACCATCTACCAGGGGTAATCCGGACTGCCCGATAAGCGGTCCCTCATTCACCAGCTTTCTTCCCGCATAGGGAAACTCGTCCGGCCCAACCAGTCCCAGCTCAAACAGGCTTCGGAACCTGCCGTTCTCATCCACGCCTTCATCTCCGATAATCTCGCTCCGCACTGCCACCGTCTGCCCCAGTTCCAGCTTTTGGTCAAGGGTTCCCGCCACCCCGGCCTGTATCATCATCGAAGGCTTCCTTTCCAGGGCGGCCCGCGTAATCCTGTACACCGCCGCAGCCAGTCCTACACCCGTCACCACCACCTCCACCGGGAGCCCCTTATTCCCGAGGAACTCCGCCGTTGGCCTTATCTCCAGCTCCGTAGCCGCGCAAAGAAGAATGGACATAGGGGCAAAGGTAGGGAGGAAGGTTGAAGGTGTAGGGTATAGGGTGTAGGGCGGAGGAATTGGGAATTAGGAATTAGGCATTAACAGCGGCCACTTAGCTATTCCTAATCCCAATTCCCAATCCCAAATTCCCTATTCCTAATCCCCTCTACCTTCCACCTTTCACCCTCTACCTCTTACCACCTATCTTTGCGGAAATTTGTTGATAGAATGGTGTATCTCACGAGAGTGGAACATTTTAACGCGGCACACAAGCTGTATAACCCGGAGTGGACCCGCGAGAAAAACGAGGATGTCTTTGGTAAATGCGCCAATGAGAACTGGCATGGCCATAATTATGAGCTGTACGTTACGGTGAAGGGAAACCCCGATCCGGGGACCGGCTTTGTTTTTGACGTAAAGAAGCTGAGCCTTCTGATAAAGGAGCACGTGATTGAAAAAGTGGACCATCGGAACCTGAATGTAGACGTGGATTTTTTGAAGGGAAAGCTTTGCTCCACCGAAAACCTGGCCATCGGCATCTGGAACCAGCTTGTGCCTCATTTACCTGCCGATGTTCGGTTACATTGCATTAAATTGTATGAAACTCCAAGGATATACGTGGAGTATTATGGAGAATGAGTATGAATAAAAAAGTTGCTGTTTACCGCCGCGAGCATTTCAACGCCGCCCACCGCCTGTACAACAGCGAGTGGAGCGATGACCGGAACACCTCCGTATTCGGCAAGTGCAGCCTGCCCAATTACCACGGCCACAACTACGAAATGGAAGTAAAGGTAGTGGGAGAGGTGGACCCCGACACCGGCTTTGTGATGGATATGAAAAGGCTGTCCGACCTTATAACCGAGCAGGTGCTCAACCGCTTCGACCACAGGAACCTGAACCTGGACACCGAAGAGTTCCGCACCCTGAACCCGACCGCGGAAAACATCGCCATCGTGATCCATGATCTCCTGCGGCCGCATATCGCTTCCCCGCTCGGCCTGTATATCCGCCTTTATGAAACACCCAGGAACTTCGTGGAATATCCCGTGTCCTGATACAAGCAATTTCAAACTTCCTTCGGTCGCCATAAGCTTGCCGAAGGCGACAAACTTCAAATCTCAACCGGAATGGCATATCATAAGACAGAGAACTACGACCAGGAAGTAACCGGTAAGCTCACCGAAGATTACAGGCGTATCATCAGCCTGCTGGGTGAAGACCCCGAAAGGGAAGGCCTGGTTAAAACCCCTGAGCGCATGGCCAAGGCCATGCAGTTCATGACGCAGGGCTACCAGCAGAATGCAGTGGACATACTCAACTCGGCCCGCTTCAAGGAGGAGGTAAGCGAAATGGTGATCGTAAAAGACATTGAGCTGTACAGCATGTGCGAACACCACCTCGTTCCTTTTTACGGCAAGGCGCATATTGCTTATATACCTAACGGCTACATCACGGGGCTGAGCAAGCTGGCCCGGGTGGTGGACGTGTTTGCCCGCCGCCTGCAGGTGCAGGAGCGGCTGACCACGCAGGTGCTGGCCGCCATCAGGGAAAGCCTGAACCCGCTGGGCGTTGCCGTGGTTATTGAAGCCAAGCACCTTTGCATGATGATGCGCGGCGTGCAAAAGCAAAACTCGGTGACTACCACCTCGGCCTTTGATGGGGAACTGCTTAACAATCATGTTACCCGCAACGAGTTTCTGAAGCTGATCTCGTCCGACCTCGGTTGAGGCAGCCCCATTTCCTTATCTTAGCTTAAACAATACCGCACGATGAAGCATGCATTCGTATTTCCCGGGCAGGGATCGCAGTTCCCGGGAATGGGGAAAACACATTACGACAACAGCTCGTTTGCCAAGAAGATATTTGAGCAGGCAAACGATCTGCTGGGCTTTCGCATTTCCGATGTGATGTTCTCCGGCACGGAAGAAGACCTGAAGCAAACCCGCATCACGCAACCCGCCATATTTCTTCATTCAATCATTGCCTTCAAGACTGTGGAAGGACCAAGGCCCGATATGGTAGCCGGCCACTCGCTGGGTGAATTTTCCGCCCTGGTAGCCAACGGTACCCTTAGCTTCGAAAACGGCCTGCAACTGGTAAGCCTGCGTGCAGAAGCCATGCAGAAAGCCTGCGACCTGAACCCCTCCACCATGGCAGCCGTTACCGGCCTGCCCGACGAAAAAGTGGAAGCCATCTGCAAGGAAGTACAGGACAGCACCGGTGAAATAGTAGTCCCTGCCAATTACAACTGTCCCGGGCAACTGGTGATCTCCGGCAGCGTTAAAGGCATCGAGGTGGCCTGTGAAGGCATGAAGGCTGCGGGAGCCAAAAGGGCGATGGTGCTGGCCGTAGGCGGCGCCTTTCACTCACCGCTGATGGAGTCCGCCCGCCGCGAATTGAAGAAAGCCATAGAAGCCACCAACTTCCATACACCTTCCTGCCCGGTGTACCAGAACGTTGCCGCCAAGGGCGTCATTGATCGTGACGAGATAAAGCAAAACCTCATAGACCAACTGACCGGCGCCGTTAAATGGACCCAGTGCGTACAGGCCATGATCAGCGACGGAGCTACACGCTTCACCGAGGCGGGTCCCGGCAAGGTGCTCCAGGGACTGATACAGAAGATCAGCAAAGAGGTGCAAACGGAAGGAGTGAATTGAGAGAAGCTACCGGCTACAGCGTATAGCTGTCAGCGTTACTGAACGATAATCAACTGATTAAGACGGTCCTCGACCGTCTTTTTTTATGCGGTTAACCGATAAGCGACCACCAATAACCTGAAGGTCGGTCGTCGGTGGTCGCTTATCGGTTAACTTATTTATATGAAAAAAAAAATTCATAAACTCGTAATTCTACGTGTCTTTTGATAAAAAAAGATTTCTAAATTTAGAAGCTACTTTTTTCATCACACACACAAACCAATTTATGAGGAAATTTTTACTACTGTTCCTTGCCGGACTTTTCTTTGCCGGGGCTTATGCCCAGGAACGGAATTTCTGGACAAGCGCCTCCGAGCCTTCTGCAAGGAACCTCTTCCAGAACCGCTTCAAGCCTAACGCCTACAAGTTATTCCAGCTCCAGGAAGCCGCACTGGCAGGGGAGCTGCGCACCGCCCCTTCGGAAAGAGCCGTCGCCGCCACTGCTTCTTCCTTTATCATCACCATGCCCAACTCTGAAGGAGAGATGGAAAGATTCCGCGTGGTGGAAGCCCCCGTCATGCACCCCGACCTGGCAGCCCGTTATCCCGGCATCAAGTCGTATGCAGGACAAGGCATTGAGAACCCTACTTCAACCATCCGTTTCGATCTTTCACCCGAAGGATTTCATGCGATGATCCTTTCTCCGGACAGGCCCACCGTGTACATCGATCCGTTGAATACAAACGACAAGTACTACGTGGTGTTCTCCCGCAAGGATGCCGTTAACTACCGCACGCCTTTCCAGTGCCTGGTGGAAGATGCGGCCCATGCACAAGCCGCAGCCACTCCTGCTGAAGCCGTACGCAATGCGGACGATGCACGCCTGAGAACTTACCGCCTGGCCCTTGCCGCCAGCGGCGAATACTCCACCTATTTCCTCGACGGTACCGAAACTACCGACGCACAAAGAAAGTCGAAGGTCCTGGCTGCGATGAACACGGCCATGACCCGCACCAACGGCATCTATGAAAGAGACTTCGGCATCCGCATGGTGCTCATCTCCAACAACGACGCCATCATCTACCTCAATGCCAGCACCGATCCCTGGACCTCCGAGTACAACACCAAAACACAGCAGACCATTGATGGTGTGATCGGCAGCGCCAATTACGACATCGGCCACCTGGTACATAGAACGAGCAACAACGGTAATGCAGGCTGCATCGGCTGCGTATGCAAGGCCGGCCAGAAGGGCAGCGCCTTTACCTCGCACACCACGCCCGTAGGCGATCCTTTTGTTGTGGATTACCTGGCGCACGAAATGGGCCACCAGTTTGGCGGCAACCACACTTTTGCGCATGGCTACGAAGGAACCATTGCCCAGTGCGAACCGGGCAGCGGCTCCACCATTATGGGTTATGCAGGCATCACCGGCGCTACTACCGACGTACAGCCGCACAGCGATGACCTGTTCCATGCCCGCAGCATCGAGCAGATCACCAACTACATCAAATCATCTACCGGCGGCGGAGCCTGCGCACAGGTAACGCTTACCGGCAACAACACGCCTACGGCCAATGCAGGATTGGATTATACCATCCCCAAGTCTACACCGTTCACCCTCACGGGTAGCGGCACGGATGCCGACGGCGATGCGCTGACCTATGCCTGGGAGCAGATAGATGCCCGCACATCCAGCTCTCCTACCACCCCCAGCGCCACAGCTACGGCCGGCCCCGTGTTCCGTGCTTATGTGCAGGGAACATCCACTTCAAGGACTTTCCCCAGGCTGTTGAACATACTGGACGGTACCAATACCAACAAGTGGGAAGTACTGCCTTCGGTTCAAAGAACCTTGAACTTCCGCTTAACGGTCAGGGATAACCGTGCAGGCGGTGGCAACAACAAGAGCGACGACATGATCGTAACCGTATCGAGTGTTGCCGGTCCCTTTGCCGTATCGGCCCCCAACACGGCTGTAAGCTGGCCTGTAGGTTCGTCGCAAACAGTTACCTGGAGCGTGAACGGTACCAACGCTGCGCCGGTAAACTGCACCAACGTAGCTATCCTGCTGTCTGTTGACGGCGGTAATACATTCCCCATCACGCTGGTGTCCAGCACTGCCAACGACGGTACGGAAACCATCACGGTTCCCAACAACCCCGGTACACAGTGCCGCATCAAGGTGCAGGCTGTAGGCAATATCTTCTTTGATATTTCCAACGTAAACTTCACCATCGGCGGAACTCCTCCCGCCTGCTCTCAGCCCGGCGGCCTGACTGCTTCCGGCATCACTACCTCGGGAGCAACCGTAAGCTGGACCGCAGTGAGCGGCGCCAACAGCTACGACGTGGATTACAAGGCTGCTTCTTCGGGTACCTGGACCAGTGCAGCTGCGGGTACTACTTCTACATCCGTAACGCTGAGCGGCCTGTCTGCCAGCACGGTGTACGACTGGAGAGTAAGGGCTAATTGCTCTTCTTCTTCCAGCGCCTATTCTTCCGCACAGTTCACTACCGGTACTGTAAGCACCGGCTGCGCAACCAACTACGAGCCAAACGAATCGCTCTCCGCAGCGGCTACCGTATCTACCAACACGAATATTTCCGCGGCTATCGGTTCTGCTACGGATGTTGACTGGTTTAAGTTTACGCTGTCTGCCACGTCCAACCTGAACATCGTCCTGAGCAACCTGCCCGGCGATTACGACATCATCCTGTACAACTCGGCGGGAACAGAGATCAAGCGTTCGGAGAATGGCGGCACTACCAATGAAACCATCACCAACAGCAACACCGCTGCCGGTACTTATTACGTACAGGTGCTTGGCTACAATGGCGCTAACAGCACTACTGTTTGCTACAACCTGAACATAGGCACATCCACCGGTTCTACCTGCCCCAGTACTTACGACGTAAGCACCAACGGCACGGCCGGCGGCTCCGCTCAGATTCCGCTGAACACCAACGTGACTGGCCTGATCAGCCCCTCCGGCGATAACGACTACTACAAGTTCGTGATCACCACCGGCGGCACCATTACCATCACCCTGGGCACGCTCCCCGGCGACTACGACTTGCGCCTGTACAACAGCACCGGCACCACGCAGGTAGGTATTTCGCAGAACGGCGGCACCACCAGCGAGACCATCAACTACACCGCGGCAGCAGGCACTTACTATGTGCAGGTGTATGGCTACAACGGCGCCAACAGCGCCACGCAGTGCTATACGCTGAAGGTGGCTACCGGCACGGCAGCGAGGAACGAGGATTACATTGTAACTCCAAAGCAAACGCTGAGCGTGTTCCCCAACCCCAGCAAGAGCACCGTGCAGGTTCAGATCCCCGGCAACAGGGAAAAGGCCGACATCCGCGTGTTCGACATCTACGGCCGCATGGTAATGCAGCAGAACAGCAGCAGCGAAAACACAAGGCTTAACGTATCAAAACTCGCCTCCGGCGTTTACCTCATCAAGGTATCCCGCGACGAGCAGGAGATCGGAAGTCTTCGTTTCGTGAAAGACTAAGTATAGCTTCATCCAATAAAAAAGCCAGGTCCTTTTGGATCTGGCTTTTTGTTTCACGCAAAGACGCAAAGAAAAGAAGCTGTTGGCCGATAGCTGTTAGCTGATGGCTTGTTCACGTTCAGCCTAAAAGCAACACGTGCATGAATGTCGATTGCGCAGGATCACCATCGTTGACCGTGCACTGCTAATGGCCAATAGCTATCAGCCAACAGCATGGGTCATCGGTTATCGTTCATGGTTATCCCACCGGAATCGCACAATTAAACCACTCCCCGTCAAACACCGCGTTGTATTTTTTGTAGAAGTTAATAGCCGGTTCGTTCCATTCGAGGACCTGCCACTGGATGCCGTTGAATTTCCTGCGCCGGGCTTCCTGTATGAGGCGGTCAAAGAGAAGCTTACCGAGGCCTTTGCCCCTGAGGTCTTCCGATACATATAAGTCTTCCAGGTACATGCGCTGGCCTTTCCAGGTGCTGAAGCGTACATAGTAAAGGGCGAATCCCTGTACTGTGCCATCTACCTCCGCCACAAAGGCCCACCACACGGGCTTGTAGCCAAAGCCGCTCTGCTCCAGGTGCTCCAGCGTAACCGTCACTTCGTCCGGTGCCCGCTCATAGGCAGCCAGCTCTCTGATCAATTCAAGTATTCTTGTACAATCTTCTTTTACTGCTTTTCGTATGGATATGTTCATGTTGTTGTGTTTGTAGAGAAGCTGCTGGCTGATAGCTTTTAGCTGTTGGCTTCATCCGTTTCCAGCTATATAGATAACGTACTTATTTATCATTCATTGGAGCAGGATCTTCATCGCTAATACTGCTCTGCTAACAGCTATCAGCTAATAGCCAACAGCTTTCCTCGCGTAAACTTATTCACCATTCACCTCAACGCCCCTCCCAAATCCCCCACAATATCCTCCACGTTCTCCAGCCCAACGCTCATCCGTATGAGCCCGTCGGTGATGCCGTACTTTTCACGGTTTTCGCGGGGAACGTTGAAGTGGGTCATGGAGGCAGGATGGCAGAGCAGGGTATCTACCGTACCCAGGGATACCGTGCGGAGGCACATCTGAAGCCCGTTCATAAAGTCGATGCCTGCCTGGAGGCCGCCCTTCAGCTCGAAACTCAGCATGGCTCCCGGGTGCTTCATCTGCTTTGCCGCCACGGCATGGTCGGGGTGGGATGCCAGTCCTGCATAGCTCACCTTTGCCACTGCGGGATGCTGTTCCAAAAAATGTGCTACATCCTGTGCGTTGCGGCAGTGGCGGTCCATACGCACCTCCAGCGTCTTGATGCCGTTGATCAGAAGATAGGTATCGAAAGGATTGGCATTGCCGCCAAGCAGGCGGTGCACCTTGGTGACTTTCGTGCTCATGAACTCCACGTCCTTCCCCAGCAGTATCCCGCCGATGGAAGTGCCGTGGCCGTTGAGGAACTTGGTAGTGGAATGCACGATAAAATCTATTCCGTATTTAAAAGGCTGTTGCAGGTAAGGCGTGGCGAAGGTATTGTCGCAGGCTGTCAGCAGGCCGTGCCGCTTCGCTATGGCAGCCAGCTCCTCCAGGTCAACGCACCGGATGGTGGGATTGGCCGGTGTTTCCAGGTACATCATGCGTATGGAAGGATCGGACTTGATGATGTCTTCCACTGTTTCGATCTTCCTCAGGTCGGTGATCACCGCTTCCACGCCAAAGCCGGGGAGCACTTTGTCCAGCAGTTCCTCGGAACCGCCGTAGAGTGAGTAGTGGGTGAGGACCTTATCGCCTGCCTTCAGGGTGGAAAGAAAAAGGGTGGAGATAGCAGCCATTCCCGAAGAGTGGAGGATGCCTTTAGCCTGCATATCCAGCCCGAAGGTTTCCAGCGAGGCGATCTTTTCCTCGGCTTCTGTAATGGTGGGATTGCCCCAGCGGCCATAGATATAACCGGGTTCTTCGCCGCTGAAGCGCCTCATGCCCTGCTCCGCCGTATCGTACACGTAAGTGCTGGAGGCATAGATGGGCACCAGGTGTGCATTCAGGGGGTCGGGCTTGTGGCCGGAATGGATGGCTACCGAGCTAAAGCCGCCCGGTGCAAATTTTTTATCGCTCATGATGAAGAACTTTGTTAATTGCAGGCAATTCGCAAGGCGACGAAAGTACATTATGTTATGAAAATAATCCTGACACAACTGTGCACCTACCACCTGTGGGCCAACCAATTGCTTATCGACCGCATCCTGAAGCTGCCCGTTGAGCTCCAGGAGCAGACCGTGCCCAGCAGCTTCCCCAGC
>DASWNB010000538.1:0-3921 GCA_036399455.1 Flavisolibacter sp.
AGCTTTTAGTAAGAACGGTAGTTGGATTGGCAGATGGAACGATAGAGGAGAAAGAGCAGGATAACCGACAACCGATAAACGATGACCGATTATCGACAACCGATGATCGACAACCGATACAAAACGAAGTACCGTCACCTGGAGAACATTGGCCATCGGTGATCGCTGCTCGGTCATCCTCTCTTCGCCATGCCCCTAAAATCTTCACCGACACCTGCCGCATCGACTGGAATAAACCGGTGGATGAAGTACATAACCTGGTAAGGGGACTGTCGCCTTTTCCCGGCGCCTTTACTACCCTGCAGGGCAAAATGCTCAAGATCTACCGCAGCGAAAAAGATCACACACCTCCTGCCCTTCTTCCCGGCGAGGTTCAGACAGACCATAGATCGCTGCTCAAATTCACCTGCACCGATGGCCACCTGGTCGTAAAGGAACTCCAGCTCGAAGGAAAAAAGAAAATGCCTGTGGAGGAGTTTCTGAAGGGGTATAGAGGGTGAGGCGAAAGGTAGAAGGCGGAAGGCGGAAGGTAGAAGGCAGAATTCTCAATATTCAACGCTCAATATTCAATTTTCAAGGGGCTCCGGTTCAGGAACGCACTTGAGAATTGAGCATTGAGCGTTGAATAATGAGAATTAAAAAAATTACACGCTAAAGAAAAGCTTCTACCCAATAAACGACCCATTCACGATTCACGATTCACCATTCACGATCTCACCAGCTCACCCTCACAATGAACTTCTCGGTGTCTTCAACGCCCAGCACGGAAGCGGCTGCGTTGGAGATGCGTACGTCGAGGCCCTGGTTCTGGCGGATGCCGGCCATTTTGTCCAGCACCTTGGCGTAAACGGTTTTGCTGTTGGTGGGATTGGTGATGCGGACGATGGTGCCGGGCTCCACGTTATCGATCAGGGCGTAGTAGCGGGTGTCCTGCCAGCCGCTGGAGGTTTTGAAAATGCCCGAGGTGAGGGTCTGGTCCTTAAGATTGCCACCGCGGGACTGCTGCTCGAAATGTGATTTGAAATAACCGCCGTTGCCGTCGTTAATGGCGGTTTGCTGTGGTGCGGCAGAGCGGGTGTTGTTAGTATTACCGGCTCCGTTGTTCGTCACAGGCTCGTTCCTGGGCTGCGAAGGCTCGGTGCGTACCGGTGTGTTTACTACAGCATCCGTATTCTGCACGGGCCTGTTATCTGTAACGGCAGCGGGATTGGTAGCTACGATGTTGTTGGCTTCGGGGGAAGTGAGAAAGCCGACAATGAGCTTCTGCCCCGTGCTGATGTTATCGTTGGATAGGTTGTTCCATTTGCGCAGGTCGGCCATCAGCACCTTGTTGTTCTTTGTGCTTACGCGGTACAGTCCTTCCTTCTCTCCTACCATATAATACACAGGCCGCCCCTTGTTCGATTGCTGGGTGAAATTGGCGGAGTTAAGAGGCACCTGGATGGTTTGCCCGACGCTGAGGCCATTGGCCATATCCAGCGCGTTGAGAGCGGCGATCTCCTTGGGAGGAATATTATACAGGCGGCCGATGGAATAGAAATTTTCCTTGGGACTTACGGTGTGCAGAAGGTACAACCCCTTTTCGTTGCTTTGTACCAGCAGTTCGTTCTGGGCAAAACTTACAGAGCAGAAAAAGAGTATGATGGCAAGCAAAAAAGATTTTTTCATCTGGATATAATTTGTTTTTCATGGACCGGCGCTGCGGCGGTGGTTCGATTAGCGCTTTACAAATATGGGAAATTATTTTTCAATCCGTTCCTTCAAAATACGCATTTCCTTCGGATAATAGTTGTTGATGCGGTTGGGAAGGGCATTGATCCAGCCCAGTGGGTGATTTTTATAGGTGACAAGCTGCCATCCTTTTTGTTCCGGTGAGATGTGCAGGTCCTTGCGCTGGAGGTAGAGAATGGCGTTTTCCCGGCTCAGTTCCGTGGCGGGAATTCCTTCGCCAATGATGTTGCTGAGCGCCAGTGCATGCTCCGGCACCAGCCTTTCTTTCATGATGGAACCCAGCGCAACGCCCTTGTACACTACATTAAGACGAGCCAGCAGCAACTGGAAGTCCTCCACAAGCGAAGCAGGAAGAGCAAAGAAGTTTTCATTATTGCGCAGCAATTCCATACCGGAGGAACGCAGCCATGATTGCAGTATGTTCCTCTCCTTTGCAGTGGCTTTCTCAACACGCACCGGCTTCAGTCTTGTTTCTCCATCATTCCTCCCCTTGCGAAAGCAGGCCATGAAAAAGCCCTCGCCCCGGAGTTTATCAGGATAAAAGCGGTATCCACGATCCGCTGTAACAATGCCCCAGGAAGGATCTATCTCCAGCGGCCGGTGCTCCATGCCGAATTCCTCTTCCAGCCATTTTGCAATCTCCTCATCCTCCTCCTTTGAATACGAACAGGTGGAATACACCAGCAGCCCTCCTTCCTTCAGCGCAGGTAACGAGTCGGCGAGTATGCGCTGCTGGCGCTGGCTGCAAAGGGCCACGTTGTTGAGGCTCCACTCCTCCACAGCATTGGGGTCGCGGCGGAAAAGGCCGCTGCCGCTGCAGGGAGCATCCACCACCATCACATCAAAAAATTCCGGGTAGTTCCTGAATGCCGAGGGATCGTTATTGGTGATAACCACGTTGGCGGCACTCCACTTGATGATATTATCCATCAGCGCCAGGCTGCGGTTGCGTATCACCTCGTTGCTCACCAGCAGGCTGTCCGCCGTAATGAGTGATTGGATATGTGTCGATTTCCCTCCCGGCGCAGCAGAAAGATCAAGCACCTTCAGCGGCCCTGCAATATCTACCAGTTGCACAAAAGCCTGCTCCAGGAACATGCTCGATGCCTCCTGCACATAATAACAGCCTGCATGAAAAAGCGGATCGAAGGTAAACGATGGCCTTTGCGGAAGGTAGTAGCCGAGGCGGGTCCAGGGAATGTTTGAGGTTTGAAGTTTGAGGTTTGAGGTTGTGTCCGAAGGAGTGAGAAACATTTCTGATAGCAGGCTTTCTATCTCTATGCCTTTGGCGGGATTAATGCGCAGCGAAGTCACCTGCTCACCTGAAGCATGAACATCTTCAAAGGGCTTCCTTTCAAATCCCGGGATACCTTCCAGTGAATCGAGTAATGATTGGGGTAATGGCTGTGGCACAGGCAAAGATAATAAGAGAGAAGCTGTTAGCTGATAGCCATTGGCTGTTAGCTGAACATAATTAGCGATGGAGATTCTGCGCCGATCAATGTCCCTGAACGTGCTGTCTGTAGGCCGAACATGCACAAGCCAACAGCCATCAGCTATCAGCCAACAGCTTCTCTCTACAAGCTCTTTATCTCCGTAACCAACTCCTGTATCACTTTCTTGGCGTCGCCGAAGAGCATGGAGGTTTTGGGTTGGAAGAAGAGGTCGTTTTCGATGCCGGCGTAGCCGGGTTTCATGCTGCGCTTGTTGACGATAACCGATTTGGCCAGCTCAACGTCGAGGATGGGCATGCCGTAGATAGGTGATGCGGGATCGTTCTTGGCGGCAGGGTTTACCACGTCGTTGGCGCCAAGCACCAGCACCACGTCGGTTGTGGGAAATTCCTCGTTAGCCTGTTCCATTTCCAGGAGACGCTCGTAGCTCACATCGGCTTCAGCCAGCAATACGTTCATGTGGCCGGGCATGCGCCCCGCTACGGGATGGATGGCGTATTTCACTTCCACACCTTTTTCCTGCAACAGCTTTTCCAGCTCATGGCAGGCGTGCTGCGCCTGGGCTACGGCCAGGCCGTAACCGGGAACGATCATTACTTTATTGGCATAGGCCATTACTACGGCTGCGTCGGTCAGGGATACTTCCTTGTAAGCTCCCTGTTCGCGGGTAGCGCCTGCAGGTCCGGCCTTGCTGCCGCCGAACGAGCCAATCAACACGTTGGCGAGGGAGCGGTTC
>DASWNB010000539.1:0-1974 GCA_036399455.1 Flavisolibacter sp.
ACGGGTGTGCCGATGGCGTTGCTGCTTTGTCCCGAAAATTTATACAGGAGTATGTGCAGCGTGGAGCGGAAGAAGTTGAACGGCGTTACATGGTTCTTTTTGCAAAAGTCCAGCACGCCGGCGTACAGGTCCGCGTCAATATAAAATTTGGAAAGACCGCCTTCAAAGGTCTTGATGTCGGGCCTTGGAAAATCAGTAGGCAAGTTGAGCGGGTCGATGCCGGTGAGCTCCTGGTTCTTCCAGAACTCCTGAGCATCCTGCCCGCGGGGCCCGCCGAGGCGCTTGTCCAGCCACTGCGCATATTCTTTATAGTGAATCCGCAAAGGCTCGGGTGCATAGTGCTCCTTGTTGCAGATAGCTTCGTAGAAGCGCAGCACTTCGGGCACGAGTATGCCGATAGACCATCCGTCGCTGATGATGTGGTGAACGCCAAAGATCATGGCGTGTCCTTCATCCGGAAGCTGCAGCAGCTTTACACGAATGAGCGGGCCTTTCTCCAGGTCGAATTTCCAATTGGAAGACTGCTCCACCTCCGATTTGAGGTAGCTCTTGTGGTCTTCCATGCTGGATATGTCTTCAAACTCTATATCGAAAGGCATTTCGTCGAGTATCACCTGCTGGGGCTCACCGTCTATTTCGCGGAACACGGTGCGGAGGCTTTCGTGGCGGCCCATGGAGGTGCGGAAGGCTTTTGCCAGGTTTTCGCGTATTACCGTTCCTTTCAGGTAAAGGCTGGTGACGATATTATACGCTGCGGCGCCGCCTTCGAACTGGCTGAGCACCCAAAGTCTTTTCTGTGCGTTGGAGGCAGGATAATACTCCTGTTTGTCCACGGCAGGTATGGGAGCAAAGGCCACCTGGTCCATTGAATTCCTCAGGAAGGAAATCAGGTCGGACTTGGAAGTCCTTACCTGTTCAATGAATTCAGGGGACAGGTTTTTAGTTTCGCCTACCAGGCGCAACTGGTCTCCTTCCAGGCGGGGCACCACCTTGTTCCTCTTTAATTCGGTTATGATCTCTAGAGTATTCATATGACGATGCTCTTTCCGGAGTTTTGTTCGTTCTTAAGCCACAGAAGATTTTCTATGACGTTGATGAAGCCAGAGAGCGTGTTGTTCTGAAACACTTTCGTAGCGTCCATGTTGATGTTCAGGTCCCTGTTGATGGTGTTGATCAGCTCCATTGCCCTTACTGAATCAATGCCTATTTCCGTAAGCTCTATGGTGTCGGTGGAAAGTTCGCCCTGCACACCCGTCTTTGTTTCGATCAGGTGCAGCAGGTAGTTCCTGATGGCCTTGTAGCTGCCCTGCCCGATCACTTCATCCAGCAGGTGGCTGTTATCTTTTTCTTCCCCGCCGCGGGACAATCCTTTCTTGGAAGCAATTACTTCAAATCCGCCCTGGCGGTAGGTTTCCTTGCACTTCACGCGCTGCAGCTTTCCGCTGGTGGTCCGGGGAATACCCAGGGGCGTGGTGAGAATGATGTCGTGCGGGTTGATACCAAAAGAGCCGTTCACGGCCCTGTCGATGGAAGTGATGGCAGCGGCTGCATCGAGGTCCTTCAGTTCGGAACGCTTTACCTCGGCTACCACAACAACTTCTTCGCCGGGATCAAGGGTAAATATTGCCACGCCATTGTTTTCAACGGCGCGGGTGTTTTCAGCGGCAGCATGCTCTATATCGTAGGGATAATAATTTTCGCCACGGATGATGAGCATCTCCTTTATCCTGCCGTGGATGAACAGCTCGCCGCCGTGGAGGAAGCCAAGGTCGCCGGTGCGCAGGTAGCGCCTGCCATCCACCTCCAGGAAGTAGCTGCTGTTGTCCTTGTTCCAGTAGCCTTCGGTCACGCTGCCGCCGGCAATGCAGATCTCTCCTTCTTCCAGCTCATTGCATTCGCTGCCGTCGTGCAGCGAGATGATCTTCACATAAGTTTCCGGCGCAGGCCTGCCCGAGCTGACCACGGGTTTCGCGC
>DASWNB010000540.1:0-5602 GCA_036399455.1 Flavisolibacter sp.
GTTGGTTGTAAAGCCATCCGAGGAACGGTACAGGTTGGTTCCTCCCACAAACACCATATCGGGATTATCCGGCTTAACGGCCACTACCATATTGTAGCCACCCTGGAGGGAAAGCGGGTCCGAGCCGCTCTGGTCGCCGGCCGGATGGTTGGGCAGGTTAGCTGATCGGTTGCTCCAGATATAAGTAGAGGGAGTTGCTGTTGAGATATCCAGGCGGTAAAGGTCACCCTCAGGTTGTGCCTGGTCGCTGCTCAGGCCGTTTTCGTAAAATACATAGACCACGTTGTTGTTGGAAGGCGCAAGCGTCATGATGATCCTCTTGCCTCCGCCGGTGGGGTCATTCGCCCTCCAGCCGTCCACGGAATCCACGCCAAGGGTCTGCCCCCCGGCAATGCGGGTAAAGCTGTTCAGGCTGCCCGTGGAGGAAACCCATACGCCCCGGAAAGAAGCGTCCGGGTGGCCGCCATTGATGGCTGCCAGGATACGTCCTGCGTTGCTTATCGTCACTTCCGTTTGCCCGGTGGTGGAGGTGGCTGCCGTGGGGCTGCCCAGCACTACCTGGAAGGTGGCGCCGCCGTTGGTGCTTCTCATCACCCTGCGGTGGCCGGCCACGTAAAGGTCGCCGGTTTGGGGGTTGACGGCCAGGCGGTGCACGAAATCGAAGGGATGGTCAAAAGCTTCGAGGGTTCCGGGACTCAGCAGGTTGCCGTTTATATCGGTGATGGTGTTGAGCGGGAGCTTGGTCCAGGTAGCCCCGTTGTCGATGGATTTCCAGAGCCCGTGGCCCAGGTAGGTGGCGCCCAGCTCGGAAGCCGAGTTGCCGTAGGCTTCGCCGCCGCCCGCATACCAGGTGTCCTGGAAGCCGGGGCGGGGGTCCTGGGCCAGCGCGGTAAGGTTGTGAATATCGTTTTCGGGAGTGACAAGCGTCCAGGTATTGCCGCCATCGGTAGAGCGCATGATGCCGCCGCTGACGGAACCGGCTATGAGCACCCGGTTGGTGGTGCCGTTATAGCGTACGTCATAGGCTGCTGCGCGGGTACGTCCGCCAACATTATTGGGGCCTGCGGGAAAGTAATTATTGAGGGCCGATGTGCGCTGGTCGGTGGATGAGCCGTTCCGTACGGGCATGGCGCGGGCAAAGGCCAGTTCCTCCTGGAAGATGCCTTCGGGAATCTTCCCTGTCGCCGGGTCCTTGATCATGTCGAACTCGTAACGAACGCGGGCTTCGTGGAAGCGGGCTTCCTCTTCTTCTTCGTTTTCGTGGTTCACCTGCGGATCAGGAGCGGAGGTTTTTTGCCGGGTCAGCAATATGCATAATGCAGCAATAGCAGCCAGAGCAGCAATTCCCCGGATAAGGTTAGTTTTCATTCTCATTGTGTTAAGAGTCAGGCAATTTACTTATTTAAATCGAAGATGAGGAGGGGAGATCGTGAATGGTCAATGGTCAATGGTGAATGGGTCGTTTGTGGAGTAAGAAGCTCTTCTTTAGTTATCGTTCTGCGGCCCTGTGTTTCTTAGGGTAACCACGAAGGCGCGGGGACGCGGAGGTTTCACGAAGGAAGGAATAAGAGAGCTCAATATTTCAATTATTTCCTCCTTGTTTCTCGCTGGGTCCCGGCGTCTCCGGTCACTGCCGGCAAGGAGCACAAGGGCGGTCGCAGGCTCCCCAAACCAGGCGCTGCTCCGGTGTGCTTTACTGTTCAAAACCACAGAGGCGTCAGAACACACAGAGAAACACAAAGGAAAAGATCGAAACTCAGTACATCCCCCATATCTTCTCTTTGTGAAACCTCCGCGTCCCCGCGCCTTCGTGGTTACCCTAAGAAGCGCCGGGCCGCAAGAGACTGCTAAGAAGTACACGTCCACCACAAACGACCCATTCACCATTCACCATTGACCATTCACCATCTCCCCCTATCTTTGCGGCTTTGATGAGCGTAAAGGGTTTGCTGGAAAAATATCAACACTCACCCCGCCTTTTTAGCCTGGCGGACAAGCTTTCTTTTGCCCGGCCCCAGAAAATACACCTCAGGAACCTTCACGGCAGCTCAGCGGGATTCCTGGCCGCTTCGGTCTTTATCCATCCTTCCTGCTCCCAGCTCAACCACCTGTTCATCTGCAACGACGAGGAAGAAGCCGCCTATTTTCATAATACGCTGGAAAACCTGACCGATGCGCTTAACGTTTTTTACTTCCCATCTTCTTTCAAAAACCGCAAGAACTACCGGCTGCTCAATTCGTCGCACGTGATGCTCCGCACCGAGGCGCTTACCCGCTTCTCCGCGGGAGGTGTCAACCGCACAGGAGCGCTGGTTACCTACCCGGAGGCGCTTTTTGAAAAAGTGGTTGTTTCCAAAGCCATCTCCGCCAACATGATCCACATCAAAACCGGCGACGAGATCAAGCCCGACGAATTATATGAAAAGCTGGTGAACTATGGCTTTGAGCGTACCGATTTTGTTTACGAGCCGGGACAGTTCGCCGTCCGCGGCGGCATCCTGGACATCTATTCTTTTGGCAATGAAAAGCCTTACCGCATAGAGCTGTTTGGAAACGACGTAGACTCTATCCGCATTGTTGATCCTGAAACGCAACTGAGCGAAAGAAGGCTGCTGCAGGTGAGCATCATTCCCAACGTGGATACGCAGTTCGAAGATGCGGACAAGGTTTCGCTGCTGGGTTTCCTGCCAGAGAATACCGTCATCTGGATACAGGAAGAGGAAGTGGTGCGGGAAAAGCTGCTGACCAGCGGCGAGGACCTCCAGATGTTCCTTGACCTGCAATCATCCTTTGGCTTCCGCACACCGGAGTCGGAGGATGACAAGATGGTGAAGAAGGACGTGAAGGCCGAGGAGTTCTCGTCGGCGGAAGAATTTTTCCGGGAGCTGGAGCAAAGGCGTACGGTGTACTTCGGCTACGAGCAGCCGTCCTCCGAAGGGTTTGAGATTGTGTTCAGCACAAAGGAGCAGCCCGCGTTCAACCGCCAGTTCGATTTACTTATCAAAGACCTGAAAAGCTGGGAAAGCAGGGGTTTTGAATTGAACCTGTTTGCCGAAAACCCGAAGCAGTTGGAAAGGCTCTACTCCATCTTTAAGGACCTGAACCAGGAGATCAACTTCCAGCCCTTTGCTACCTCCATCCACGAAGGCTTTATTGATGAAGACCTGAAGATGGTTTGCTATACGGATCACCAGATCTTTCAGCGGTACCATAAATACAGGGTAAAGCAGGCCTACAACAAGAACAAGGCGCTTACCCTTCGTGCCCTCCGCGAATTGCAGCCCGGCGATTTTGTAACCCACATAGACCACGGCGTGGGTGTGTACAGCGGCCTGCAAAAGATAGAGGTGAACGGAAAGCTCCAGGAAGCAGTCCGCATTATTTACAAGGACAGCGACATTCTTTATGTAAACATCAACTCGCTCCATAAAATTGCCAAGTACACCGGCAAGGAAGGAACAGTTCCAAAGGTGAACAAGCTGGGAAGCGATGTATGGAACAGGCTGAAGGAAAAGACCAAGACCCGCGTCAAGGAAATTGCCTTCGACCTTATAAAACTCTACGCACAGCGAAAGGCGCAGCAGGGCTTCCGCCATACGCCCGATACTTACCTGCAAACCGAGCTGGAAGCTTCCTTTATTTACGAGGATACTCCCGACCAGAGCAAGGCTACCGCCGATGTGAAGAAAGACATGGAATCTCCATCACCCATGGACCGCCTCGTGTGCGGCGACGTGGGTTTTGGCAAGACAGAGATTGCCGTGCGGGCCGCGTTCAAAACCGCGGTGGACGGCAAGCAGGCGGCAGTTCTGGTGCCCACCACCATCCTTGCTTTCCAGCACTACAAAACCTTTAGCGAAAGGCTGAAGGATTTCCCGGTTACGGTCGACTACGTGAACCGCTTTAAATCGGCCAAAGAGAAAAAGGAAACTTATAAGAAACTGGAAGAAGGAAAGGTAGACATCATCATAGGCACACACGCCCTGCTTGGCAAGGAAGTAAAGTTCAAAGACCTGGGCCTGCTCATTATCGATGAAGAACAAAAATTCGGCGTAGCGCACAAGGAGAAGATCAAAACGCTGCGCACCAACGTAGATGCGCTGACGCTTACCGCCACGCCCATTCCCCGCACCCTCCAGTTCAGCCTTATGGGCGCCCGCGACCTGTCCATCATGAACACGCCGCCGCCCAACCGCCAGCCCATTCAAACAGAAGTGCGGGTATTCCAGGAAGATTTTATCCGCGAAGCCATTTACTTTGAAACCGAAAGGGGAGGGCAGGTGTTCTTCATCCACAACCGCGTGCAAAGCCTCCAGGAAATGTCCTCGCTTATCCGCGGCCTCTGTCCCGACCTGAGCGTGGGCTATGCCCACGGCCAGATGGAAGGGCACGAACTGGAAGAAAGGATCATGGATTTCATCGACCGCAAGTACGACGTATTGGTGTGTACCAACATTGTTGAAAGCGGCGTAGACATCCCTAACGTAAATACCATCATCGTCAACAACTCCCACCAGTTTGGCCTGAGCGACCTTCACCAGTTGAGGGGCCGCGTGGGCAGAAGCAACAAAAAAGCCTTCTGCTACCTGCTGGCGCCGCCCATGAGCACTCTTCCCAACGACTCGAAAAAGCGCCTGCAAACGCTTGAGCAGCACAGCGAATTGGGAAGCGGCTTCCAGATAGCCATGCGCGACCTGGACATACGCGGCGCAGGCAACCTGCTTGGCGGCGAGCAAAGCGGTTTCATGGCCGAAATAGGCTTTGAAATGTACCAGAAGATCCTTGAAGAAGCCATCCGCGAACTGAAGCGCAAGGAGTTCAAGGACCTGTTTAAAGACGAGATATCGAAGCAGGACGATTTCGTACAGGACTGCACCATCGATACCGACCTGGAGATACTCATTCCCGACGATTACGTGGAGAACATCACCGAGCGTCTTTCGCTCTACTCGCGCATGGACAACTGCGAAAACGAAGAGGAGCTTGTAGCCATGGAGCAGGAGCTGGCAGACCGTTTCGGCCCCCTGCCCCCGCAGGTACGCGAGCTGCTGGTAACGGTTCGCTGCCGCAAGCTGGCCGTTGAATTAGGCTTCGAGAAGATGACCCTCAAGAACGACTCGCTCAAGTGCCACTTCATCAACCGTCCCGATTCCCCTTACTTCGAGTCTGACCTCTTCCGCTCCATCCTCGACTACCTCCAGACCGCCACCAACAAGGCCCGCCTCCGCCAGACCGGCAAGCTCTTTATGCTTGTAATGGAACCCGCGAGGGATATGCAGGATGTGTATGAGTTCCTTAGGAGGATGCATGCGGCAGTTTTGGGACAACCGACAACCGTTAACCGATAACCGAAGAGAGGACAACCGACAACCGTTAACCGATAACCGAAGAGAGGATACCCGACCACCGGTGACCGGAAATCGCCTGGAGTTGGGAAATAGCCTGCTGTAGAGCTTGTCACAGCTAAACTCGGTTATCGGTGGTCACTAATCGGTCATCTTCTTCCCGATTATCATTGTCTTTTTACCCTATTTACCTTACTTTTAGAGCCTCACAATTCTATCCATGAATCTAAACCGTGTTCTGCTGCCTGCCTTGCTGT
>DASWNB010000541.1:0-4686 GCA_036399455.1 Flavisolibacter sp.
CCTGTTTCCCAATTCCCAATTCCGAATTCCCCACCCCAACTGATTTTCCTTTGTTCCTTCTCCCATTGTTCCCTACCTTTGCACCCTGAAAAGAAAGGGCTGTCCTCTGCGGCGGGCTTTTCTCCCCTAAATAAACGCTTATATGGCAAAAGTTGGTAAGGTAAAACAGATAATTGGCGCCGTGGTCGACGTACAGTTCGAAGGCAGCCTTCCTGAAATTTATAATGCCCTTGAAATCAAGAGGGAAAACGGCGATACGCTGGTGCTTGAGGTGCAAACCCACCTGGGCGAAGACAGCGTACGCACCATCGCTATGGACGGCACCGAGGGACTTACCCGCGGAGTGGACGTGCTGGATACCGGCGCTCCCATTAAAATGCCCGCCCGCGAGGAAATCAAAGGCCGCCTGTTCAATGTAACCGGCGACCCTATCGATGGCCTGCCCCCCGTTCCCAAAGTGGACGGCCGTCCCATCCACGCCAAACCCCCGTCTTTCGAAAACCTTTCAACCGCTACCGAAGTGCTTTTTACCGGTATCAAGGTGATCGACCTGATCGAACCCTATGCAAAGGGTGGTAAGATCGGCCTGTTCGGCGGTGCCGGTGTGGGAAAAACAGTATTGATCCAGGAACTTATCAATAATATCGCGAAAGCATATTCCGGTCTCTCCGTGTTTGCCGGCGTGGGTGAAAGAACCCGCGAAGGAAACGACCTGATGCGTGAAATGATCGAAGCCGGTATCATGAAGTACGGCGACGCTTTCAAGCACAGCATGGAAGAAGGCGGCTGGGACCTGAGCAAGGTAAACATGACCGACCTGGCCGACTCCAAAGCAACCTTTGTATTCGGGCAGATGAACGAGCCTCCCGGCGCCCGTGCCCGTGTGGCCCTCTCCGGTCTTACCATTGCCGAATACTACCGCGACGGTGACGGCACCGGTAAAGGACGCGATATCCTGTTCTTCGTAGATAACATCTTCCGCTTTACGCAGGCCGGTTCCGAGGTATCAGCCCTCCTGGGACGTATGCCTTCGGCCGTGGGATACCAGCCTACGCTGGCCACCGAAATGGGCGTGATGCAGGAAAGGATCACCTCTACCAAGAACGGTTCCATCACCTCCGTGCAGGCCGTATACGTACCGGCGGATGACCTTACCGACCCCGCCCCCGCAACTACCTTCGCCCACCTCGATGCCACAACGGTATTGAGCCGCAAGATCGCCGACCTTGGTATCTATCCCGCCGTGGATCCCCTCGATTCTACCTCAAGGATCCTTACGCCCGGCATCGTCGGCGAAGCCCACTACAACACTGCCAACAGGGTGAAACTGATCCTCCAGCGCTACAAGGAACTGCAGGACATCATCGCCATCCTGGGCCTGGATGAACTGAGCGACGAGGACAAGCTGACCGTATCCCGTGCCCGCAGGGTGCAGCGTTTCCTTTCGCAGCCCTTCCACGTGGCTGAAGCCTTTACCGGCCTGAAAGGCGTGCTGGTGCCGATTGAGGAAACCATCCGCGGCTTCAACATGATCATGGACGGTGAAGTGGATGAATATCCAGAAGCGGCCTTTAACCTGGTGGGAACCATCGACGAAGCCATTGAAAAAGGTAAAAAGATGCTGGCCCAGGCTCAAGGCTAAGCCATCTTCTAAAAATTATAAGCATGACACTCGAAATATTAACCCCCGAGCGTAAACTATTCAGCGGCGAAGTGTACGGCGTGCAGATGCCGGGCATCAGCGGCTCGTTTGAAGTGCTCGACAGGCACGCACCCCTGGTCAGCGCCCTCAAGGCCGGCCGCATAAAGGTGCTCCGCGACCGCCAGAACCACACCGCCAGCTACACCATCCAGGGCGGTTTCGTGGAAGTGCTGAATAACAAGGTCACGGTGCTTGTGGAAGGAGCAACTCCGGTTGAATAAGATAATGTTTGTCTTTTTAATAGGCCCCGGTAACCCCGGGGGTTTTGTTTTCAGGAGGAACGGATAACCGGTTAGGGACCACCGGTGACCGAAGAGAATGTTTCTGGTTTCTGGTCTCCGGTTTCTGGTTCTTTAGGCGCAGTCTTCCCGTTTTTTTCGCTTCTTTGCCGCAAGCTTCGGCCATCGGTGGTCGCTTATCGATTATCCCTCGGTGATCGGTGGTCGGTTATCGGTCATCCGTCATCCGTTCTTCCGCCAAACCAATGAACTTTTCGTGACCGTATGTAAATCCTCCGCCCCACGCATCTTCCCGGAAACTTTTGCTATGAGAGTGATTTTCCTGCTCCTGCTGTCGGTGGTTAGCCTGGCGGCGAGAACTCAGTCAAAAGCCGTTACGGCAGAATCTTCCATTCAGAATGTAATAGTATTTTCCTCGGGCGCACAGGTACAGCGGGCTGCTACCGTGGCGCTGGCGGCCGGAAGGACCGAGATCGTTTTTCCGGGGCTGAGCAACCAGTTGGAGCAGCAAAGCCTTCAGTTAAAGGCGGACGCCAACGTTACGCTGCTTTCCGTACAGGTGATGAAAGACTTTACCGGCCAGCGCAGGATAGACCAGGAAGAAAGGGCCCTTATCGATCGCAGGGCCGCCTTGCTGGAGAAGATCGAGATGGACCAGAAGGTGCTTCAGGTATATAAGCACGAAGAAGAGATGCTGGTGAAGAACCAGGCCATTGGCGGACAAGCAGGCGTCAAAACCGAAGAGCTGAAGCAGGCCCTTGACCTTCAGCGCCAGCGGCTGAACGAAATCTACCTCAAGCAACTCGAAACCGAAAGGCGCATCAAGGCGCAGCAGCAGGAGTATAACAAGATGGGGCTTCAGTTGGGTGAAACCGGCAAGAAGCGCGACAGCATCAGCTATTCCGTAGTTGTCCTTATCGAATCGAAAGAAACCAGGCCGGTGAAGTTCCAGCTCCTGTACACCGTAAAAGATGCGGGATGGTACCCCACCTACGATGTGCGGGTGAACGAAGTAAACCAGCCCCTGACGCTGCTGATGAACGCCCACGTGTTCCAGCGAAGCGGCGAAACCTGGAAGGACGTATCCCTGCAACTGAGCACCGGCAACCCGAAGGACAACGCCACTCCTTCAAAACTCCAGCCCTGGATGCTGGGCTATTACGATCCTTCCATAGCGTGGATGCGCAACCAGGCTGTAAGACCCGGCGAAGTGGCTGGCCGTGTCACCAATGCACAAGGTGAGCCTGTAGCCTTTGCCACCGTGATGATCAAGGGAACGAGATTGGCCACTACTGCAGACGCAAATGGATATTTCAAACTCATCAGCATGCCTTCCAATGGTGTAGTGCAGATCAGCGCAGCAGGGTTTGCCATGAAGGAACTGGCCGCAACACAAGGTTATTACAGCATTGTGCTGGACCGGTCGCAAGCCATGCAGGAAGTGGTAGTAACAGGCTTGGGCGTAAGCCGTGACAGCGACTTTGAGCCGGCGCGCAGGCAGAAAAAGGAAGAAGAGATACAAACCGTCAGCATCCAGACAGAGTACCAACCGACTACTACCGTGTACAAGATAGAGGACCGCTACACGCTTGAAACCGATGGCAAGACCACCACCATCGGCATCCGGCAGATACCCGTGCCTGCCCTGTATGAATACTACTCCGCTCCAAAAGTAGAGCCATCCGTTTACCTCACTGCCAAAATTGTTAACTGGGAGGAATACGAGCTGCAGTCCGGCGAAGCCAACCTGTATTTTGAAGGCACTTACCTGGGAAAGACCTACATCGACCTTTCCGCCGCCAGCGATACGCTGTCGCTTTCGCTGGGTAAGGACAACAACGTCCGCATCAGCCGTAAGCTCCTGAAAGAGTTCAGCTCGCAGAGGCTCATCGGCAGCAACAAAACCGAAACACGCCAGTACGAGATCACCGTCCGGAACACCAAGAAAACTGCCGTCACAATACTCGTCCAGGACCAGTTCCCCGTACCCGTCAACAAGGACATCCAGGTAAATGACGTGGAAGCTCCAGAAGGCCAGGCAGACAAGGAAACCGGCATCGTTACCTGGACCCTTGCCCTGCAGCCCGGGCAGGAGAAGAAACTTCAGTTAAGCTATAGCGTGAAGTATCCGAAGGACAGGAAGGTTGTTTTGGAATGAGGAGCGTGAATCGTGAATCGTCAATCGTGAATAGGTCGTTTATAAGGGGGAGATGCTTTTCTTTAGCAGGCAGCCGTTTCTTCTAATATTCAATAATCAATGTTCAATTTTCAAGGACGTTGCTAATGAGAACACACTTGAAAATTGAGCATTGAGCGTTTGAATATTGAGTATTTTCAGAAAGCGTAGATTACGGAGCCTCGGTTATCGGTGGTCTCTTACCGGTCATCTAATTAAGCTGCGGATCTATCGGGAAGTTGATCATCATCTCGTATTCACCGCCGAGGTGCTTGAGGGAGTCTTTCCAGATCTCTTCGGCGTTGGGATGGAAGATGAGCTTGCGGGCGGCTTCAACGGTGAGCCAGGTTTTCTCGGTCATTTCGGTGTCCAGTTGGCCGGCGCTCCAGCCGGAGTAGCCTATGTAGAAGCGGATCTTTTCGGGGTCTGCATGGCCGCTGTTGATGAGGTCTATCACTGCATCGAAATCACCGCCCCAGAACACGCCCTTCATTACCTCCACACCGCCGGGCACTTCTTCAGGATAGCGGTGAAGGAAATGGATGGTGTTCATCTGCACGGGGCCGCCG
>DASWNB010000542.1:0-2432 GCA_036399455.1 Flavisolibacter sp.
CAGTAAGCAATACCAGCAGAAGATAGCTTACGCCAAACACAAGGAAAATGTATGCTTCAACGGCCATCTGGGCAATATCGTTTCCGTAAGCCGCGGCCATTTGTTCATGCGCCGGTATCCAGTCCATCTTGATGAGGAAGATGAGCGCTGCTGTAACCAGGATGACCAGTTCGAAAGTGCGTTGGCAGTCTTCCTTAAAATCCTTGTTCTCGAACGGAGGAACTTTGAGCGAAGGCTTCCAGAAGTATTTAAAGCCGTCGATGAAATGCCGGATGTAGCGGGCAAAGAACCCGAAGATGCCGCCAAAGAAATCCTTCGGCGTTTCAACAAAAATGGAGCGGAAGACCGAGGTAAGCACGGCGGGCTGTTTTCTCACGTTCTCCGCGGCAATGTATTCCTCGTTGGTGTCAATAGCAGTGGTAGCAATAGGTTCGGTTTGCATAAGTCGAGTTGAAAAACCTAATATAGGAAGAATTTGGAAGCAGTTGACCGAGAACCGATGACCGATAACCGATAACCGGCGACCGAAAAAAGGCCTCAGATCAGTATGAGTCGGTTAACGGTGGTCCCTTATCGGTCATCGGCCACCGGTCATCGGTCATCGGTTATCCGTTAACCGACACCCGTACAACATAATAAACCGCTCCGGCCATCAGGAAGCTGTCGAAGCGGTCGAGGAAGCCGCCCTGGCCGGGAAGAAAGGTGCCGTAATCCTTGATGCCCACGCGGCGCTTGACGGCAGAAGCCAGCAGGTCGCCGGAGAAGGAAATAAAGGCAGTGAAGAGGCCCAGCCACGACAGCCAGCGGTCGCCAGCGGACAGGAGGCCGGAGGTTAGGAAGGAAGAAAGAATGCAGAACACGGTTCCGCCGGTCAATCCTTCCCATGTTTTGCCGGGACTGACCTTCGGCGCCACCTTTCGCCTGCCCAGCAATTGTCCCGATACCTGCGAAAAGGCATCAAAGGTGAGCACCTGGAAGTAGATAAAAAGGCGTACCTCCGGCGGCAGGTAAAGCGCAAAGCCAAGGAACAGCAGCGCAATAAGGGTGTAGAGGAACATTACAGGCAGGGAAGAAAACAGCGGCTGGCGGCGAAAGGCCAGGCCCATTTCGGCGTAGCCCGCTCCTATGATTAAAAGCGCCAGGGGCAGGAAGAAGCCCGCGGGCATGGATATGGCCACCGTGCCGGTGATAAGGATATAAGCCACAAGCTTGAGCCATCGCTGCCGCGCCGTGGTCCTGTCCACCCGCCTGTTGGCAAGCGCCATTCCGATTACCCCGATGCAGATGTAAGCGAGGATGCAATAGAGTACGGCCTGGTACATCAGCGGCTCCCGTTTTTAAGCAGCCAGTACAATCCTTTGACATTGGAGCGCGGGTGGCGCAGCCACAGGATAATGATCACCTGCTCCACGCAGGCCAGTATGCCCCAGCCCAGGCAGAGATAAAAAAGCCATGCTTCGAAGCCCCACAGGAAGAGCGCAATGATAAACCCGCCCTGCAGGTAACCGCCGATACGGAACATATAAGTATGCAGCCCGATCAACCCTCCGAACTTCACGAAAACGGCAAAGTATGAAAGCGCCATCGCCGCGACAAACAGGTGAAAGATGAGTGCATGCGGCCGGATCTCCTCCCATTTAAAATAATAAATAGCCATGAACGCCAGTATATAGGTGCCCAGGTCGGCCCAAGAATCAAGCTTTGCCCCGATGGCCGTTTGCATCCTGAACCTCCTGGCAATCCATCCGTCCAGTATATCGGTCAGCAGGCTGATGGTGATGAAGATGGCAAACAGCTTCTCCTCCCCTGCCAGCACCAGGTAGAAGATGAAAGGAAACACGAATATCCTGTACAGCGAAAGAATATTCGGAATAGTCCAGAAGCGTTCAGTTGTCAATGGAATAAAGTATTGCTGCAAAATAGAAAGAAGCTGCGAGTTATGGTGAGAGAAGCTGTTGGCTTTTAGCTGATAGCTGTTAGCCTGTTCCCGTTCAGCCTATGGGCATTTGTTTCTGAAGAATATTTTTGTTTAACCGCCAGGGCGCGAAGACGCGAGGAAACTAATGAATGGAGAGTCTCTGTCTTTTGCCTTATTCCTTCCTTGCGCCTTGGCGCCGTGGCGGTTAACCTTTTAGTTTCATTTAAGAACCACAGGTTCAAGGCGGTACGTTTACAGGCCAACAGCTATCAGCTAAAAGCCAACAGCTTTCCCTGCGTCTCTGCCTCTCCCTGGCGTCTTTGCGTGAAATCCCCTATTTTACCGTCATGAACGAACAGGCCCTTTTTGCATTGCTGTTCCTGGCGATCTTCCTGCTGCTGGTATTGGCGGCGTACTGGATGCACGACCACCTGGGCATGCCCAGCGAGCAGTCACGGAAGTTCCTGCATGTGAGCGGGGGGCTGCTTTCGCTTTGCGCACCCCTGTTTTTTGA
>DASWNB010000543.1:0-2644 GCA_036399455.1 Flavisolibacter sp.
GCTAGATTCGTTGTGCAGATGGGAAATTCCCATGTGCATGTCTAGTTAAATTATCGAAGGCGGTTTCCACTGCCTTCTCTTTTTTTAAGCTCTGGCAGGTTTATAATACACCGTTATCTATTTTACTAAAATGACTGTCTCAGGTGATCTTTTCGTGTTTAGCAGTTAGTCATTACAGCTCATCCACCTTTTGTCCCGCTGCAAGCGGGATGGAGCCAAAAAGTCAAGGCGCCCAATGCTCCACTGCATTCCACTGGCGTGGGAACACCCGAACGAATAAGAGGTAAGCCAGAGGTTTAAGCGACCTTTTTTGTTTTTCTTTGCGCTTCTTCGCGTCCTTCGCGTCTTTGCGGTTAAAACAAAATGACCCACCTCTACAACGGTCTCGCTAAAGAAGGAAATGTTGAACCTAACCTCCAACCTCAAACTTCCTTCTTCGGATACGCCACAAACCCGCCGTTGCGGGTGCGGTTGGCAGGATGGAGCGGGGGATGACAGCGGACCAGGAGCGTGCGCCGTATAGGTATCTTATCTTTTTCTTTAACGGGTGTTGTTTCATTATTTTTCATGGTTAACGGTGTTAGTTGTTTGTGATTGTTTTTTAATGCTTCCTGCCATCAGCGACACGGCAATGCCCATCACAAGGATGACTGCAAAAGAAGTGCGCAGCCCGAAGGCGCCTGCGATAATGCCAATAAGCGGCGGACCTGCCAGGAAGCCCAGGAAGCCGATGCTCGATACCGCTGCCAGCGCCATACCTGGCGAAAAGGTCCGCGACCGTCCCGCTTCGCTGTACACCAGCGGCACTACGGACGATACGCCAAAGCCCACCAGCAGGAAGCCTGCGATGGAAGGATAAAGGCTGGGAAACAGAACGGCAATGGCAAGCCCCATGGCGATCAGCGCACCGCTCAGGCGGATGGTCTTTTTAAACCCGATCCTGTGCGAAACATAATCGGCAACAAATCGGCCGGCAGCCATCGTACACATAAAAGCGGTATAGCCTGCGCCTATCCAGCTCTTTTCGGCCTTCACTACTTTCTGGAAATAAATACCGCTCCAGTCGAACATGGCGCCTTCGCAGATCATGCAGCAAAAAGCGATGATGCCCAGGAGCAGCAGCGGCTTGTCGGGTTTTACAAACAGGGGGGCAGAAGAAGTGCGGCTGGCTTCACCCGGAAGAAGGAACTGGAAGCTGGTTGCCACACCCGCTACAATGAAAGCCGCTACCATAAGAAAATGTGAAGAGGGGATGATGGCGTTGGCTATCATAAACGATCCTATGCCTGCGGCAGTAAATCCCGCCAGGCTCCAAAGCCCGTGAAACGAAGCCATGATGCTGCGTTCATACCGGGCTTCAACGCCTACTGCCTGCGTGTTGATGGCAATGTTGGCTATGTTGCCCGCCATTCCAAAAAGAACAAGGGCCGAGGATAAAAGCAATACGGTATCGGCCAGTCCCACCGCTACCAGCACCAGGCTGTAAAAGAAAAGGGCGTTGACCGCCACACGCTTGCTGCCATAGCGGGTCACCAGCCAGCCTGCCAGCGGCAGGCCCAGCAACGAGCCTACGGGCAGGGCAAATAAAACAGCTCCCAACCCCGCTTCGGTGAGGCGGAGGCTTTGCTGGATGGTAGGTATACGCGATGCCCAACTGGCAAAGCACAGTCCCTGTAAAAAGAACAGGCAGCTTACTGCAATGCGGTAAGCCCGCCTGGAACGTTCCAATGTTAAAGTGATTTCCGGCATAACTACTCCTTAGTTTAATCAACCATTCTTCTCAACTATTTCTCTCATCCATACAGCCGGCAAGCAGGTCCCGGGCAATTGCTCAGGTAATGTGTATTTAGTACACAAAGATAAGAATTTTTTGGAAGGAGAATGTTAAAGAAGGGAGAAGGCGAAGGGCAGAAGGAATTAGGAATTGGGGATTTGGAATTAGGGAGAGATGCTTTTCAGGGGACGGTTCTCTTCCTAATTTTTCTGAAACGCAAAGAACGCAGAGAATACGCAAAGAAGCGCAAAGAACTGATGCTTCAACCTAATTCCTAATTCCTTCCGCCTTCCACCTAATTCATATTCATCAGATCAATCATCAGGTTGAACGAGTCCATCGAAGAGGGATTGTTGATGCGGAAGGGCTTGACGATGTAGCCGGAGACGCCGAGGCTTTTGGCGGCATCCTTGTCCACCTGCTCTTCGGAAGTAGTGATCATGAAACATTTGAGATGCTTCCACTGGTCTGTTGTGCGGACGATGTTCAGGAATTCCAGTCCGTTCATCTTGGGCATGTTGATGTCTATCAGGATACAATCGGGCAGGAGATCGGGCGCTGTTTCGCTCTGGTTCTTCAGGAACTCGATGCCTTCCTCACCGTTCCTGGCCACGTGCAGGGTATAAATGAGCTTCATCTTATCCAGTGTCCTCTTCATGTTGATGACGTCCAGTTGGTCGTCTTCAACCAGCAATATCGATACTACTTTCATACGGTTAAGCTTTTGTCCAGGTGAACGAAAATACAGAACCTTTGCCGGGCTCTGAAACCAGCCTTATCTGCTCGCCCCGCGTATCGAGAATTTTCTTTACGATGGCCAGGCCAACACCCGTGCTTTCAAAGCTGTCCCTTTCCTGAAGGGTTTGAAAC
>DASWNB010000544.1:0-1979 GCA_036399455.1 Flavisolibacter sp.
CAACCAGCCCTCCATCGTGCTCCACCGCTGGCAGGCGTCGGGAGATAAGGCGGATTTCCAGCGGTTCACCACGAGGGGGAACGGCGGCGCTGTCACGGCTGCCCTCCGCCTGCCTTCGTCCGATGCCATCTATACCGATGCCTCTTACCTGAGGATGAAGAATGTTTCGCTGGCATACGACCTTCCGCTGGGTTCCGGGCCGGCCAGGTGCCAGTTGTACCTGCGCGGCCAGAACCTGTGGAGCTTCACCGGCTTTGCCGGCCCCGACCCTGAAACGCAAAACATAAACAGGCTTCCGCCACTGAGGACCATAGTGGCGGGCCTGCAGATCGATCTTTAAAGCAGAATCATGAACCGAATCATTTGCCGGTACGGCAGGCTGTTTTTCCTGGCGCTTCTTCTTTCCTGCGGAGTTTTTTCGTGCAGGAAGTTCGTGGACATCGAGCCTTCCGGTCCCATACTTACGGGCAGCAAAGTGTTTTCCAGCGATGCGTCGGCCGAGGCAGCGGTTTTAGGCATGTACAGCCACATGATGTCACCACACCTCAGTATAACTAACGGCGGCGCTACCCTGTATGCCGGGCTCACTGCCGATGAATTGAGTCTTACAGGTACGGATGCCGAGCTGCAGGCTTTTGCCACCAATTCCATCACTCCTGTAAGCAATGTTGGATTGTCGCGGCTGTGGACGCAGAACTATATAAATATTTACCATGCCAATGCCATCCTTGAAGGGCTTGGCCGCTCCCCGGCACTGACGCCCCAGCTAAGCAGCCGTTTGAAAGGTGAGGCACTCCTGGTGCGTGCACTGCATCATTTTTACCTCGCCTCCTTTTTTGGGGATATACCAGTGGTAAGCTCAACCGATCCTGTGGTGAACAGCTCCCTCAGCCGCACACCGGTAGCCGAAGTGTACCAGCAGGTAATTGCCGACCTGCGTGAAGCACGAAGCCTTTTACCCGAAGCCTATTACACTGCGGGAAGGAACCGGCCCAACCGCTGGACGGCGGCGGCGCTGCTGGCGAGGGTTTATCTTTATACACAGAACTGGCAAAGCGCCGATGAAGAAGCCAGTGCCGTTATCGCTTCCGGCCTGTACCACCTGGAGCCGTTAAGTAAAGTGTTTCTTGCGGCCAGCAATGAAGCCATCTGGCAGCTTTCTCCCGTAACATCCGGCATCAATACTGCTGAAGGAAATACATTCATTCCTGCTTCGGCAGCAACAAAGCCTGCTTATGTTATCGCCCCCTCTCTTCTGCAAGCTTTTGACGCAGGCGACAAGAGAAAGCAGGAGTGGCTTCGCGCCAATACCATCGGCGGCCAGAATTTTTATTACCCGTTCAAATACAAGGTAAGGACAGGCGGTACTCCCTATGCGGAGCATAATATGGTTTTACGGTTGGCGGAGCTATACCTTATAAGGGCCGAAGCCCGTGCCCACAGCAACAATTTCCCCGGCGCCAGATCCGATCTTGACCTGGTGCGTACCCGGGCGGGACTGCCTTCGGTAAATGCAGCCTCGCAGACCTCCCTGCTTGCAGCCATTGAACAGGAAAGAAGGGTGGAGCTTTTTGCCGAATGGGGCCACCGCTGGTTTGATCTTATCCGGACCCAGAGAGCCGATGCGGTTCTGGGTGCTGTAAAATCACCCTGGTGGCAACCGCATGATAAGCTGTATCCAATCCTTCATGAAGATATCCTTCGTAATCCTTTACTAACCCAGAACCCAGGATATTGAGAGGATGCTACGAGTTGTGAACTGTGAGTTGCGAGTGGATGGCCGATAATAGATAACCGATAACCGGAGGGCTGCAAGCTTAAGGGAGAAGCCGAGAGTTATGAGGTGGTGCCGCACCTCATTTGTACTACCCAGGCAATCATCCTGTTCATGCCAACAGCCAACAGCTATAAGCCATGAGCCTCTCTCTACTCGCTACTCGCAGTTTCCAGCTCACAGCTTCTCTCCGGTTATCGATTAT